>CAYWYT010000078.1:0-9724 GCA_964462665.1 uncultured Woeseiaceae bacterium
GCAATGCACGAAACACATCGCTAACCGCATTGTGTTCCGTGAGCATGGTGATCAGGTGCTTGCCGCGATGCGCGCGGTGTCGGGCCGCACCGATGATGGCCAGATTATTCGATTCAGTGGCGCCCGAGGTCCAGATCAAGCGATCCGGCGATGTATGTAACAGTGTCGCGAGCTGTGTTGCTGCTGCAGCGATATGCTCATTGCTGCGGCGGCCGGCCAGATGCGTCGATGACGGGTTGCCGAAATCGCCCGCAATACCCTGCAAACCTGCCATCGTCTCCAGCACACGCGCATCCACCGGTGTCGTCGCCGCATAGTCGAGGTAGATAAAGTCGTTGGCGGAATTCATGAGCCCTCAATCTTTTTCTTGTCAATGGCCGACAACATGCCGCGCAAGATGTTGATCTCATTCTTGTCGACCTCAGCGCGAATGAACAAGCGCCGCAGTCGACGCATCAAATTGCGCGGATTTTCCGGTTTGAGAAAAGCGACGTCGATGAGCACCTGTTCCAGGTGCGTGTAAAAATGTTCAAGCTCATCGCTGGTAGCGAGCGGTGCCTCGTGTTCATAGTGTGCCGGCTTACCGCCCATAGCAGCCATGCGAAGTTCGTAGGTAAAGACCTGCACAGACATGGCGATGTTCAGCGAACTGAAATCAGGATTGGTTGGAATCGTCAGCAGCGTATCGCAGTGATCCAGGTCGGAATTGGACAGGCCCGACTTTTCGGGCCCGAAGATCGCAGCAACGACACCCTCCTCCTGAAGCTCGACAAATTTCGCGGCGCAGTCGCGCGGCTCCATATACGGCCAGGTCAGCGAACGCGACCGCGCGCTGGCGCCCGCTACGAATACGCAGTCCTTGATAGCCTCTTCGAGAGAATCAACCACAGTGGCATTCTCGAGCACATCAACCGCGCCGGATGCGCGAACCGTGGCCCTATCATCCGGGAATATTTTGGGACTAACCAGGGCCAGGTCATCCAGCCCCATATTCTTCATGGCACGCGCCACCGCCCCGATATTGCCCGGGTGAGTGGTTCCAACAAGAACGATGCGTATCGACATGGCTAGCTAAGGTGGCCCAAAGTCCGCTATTCTAGCGCCGCAGTCGGCCAATGGCCGAGTTCTTTGTCACTAATGGAATCGTTCGATGCACCCACTTCTCAATGTGGCCGTGATGGCCGCCCGCCGCGCCGGCAGTACGCTGATCAAGAAAATGGTCAATCTCGACAAGCTTAAGATTGAACAAAAGGGGCATAACGATTTCGTCAGTGATGCCGACCGCGCAGCCGAAAAGGCGGTTATCGACTGTATTCACAAGCACTATCCCGACCACGCCATCCTCGCCGAGGAAAGCGGCGCCAGCGGCGATTCCGACACCGTCTGGATCATCGACCCACTCGACGGCACTACCAACTACCTGCACGGCTTTCCGGTATGGGCTGTGTCCATCGGTGTGCAAGAGAAAGGTCGGATGGAACATGGTGTCGTCTATGATCCGTTGCGCCAGGAATTATTCACCGCATCGCGCGGGCAAGGCGCACAGGTTGATGGGCACAAGATTCGCGTAAGCGGCCAGCAAGAGCTGCCGCGCGCATTGATCGGCACCGGATTTCCGTACCGTGAGGCTGGCATGGATATCACGCCGTACATGAATATGCTGTCCAAAACGATTCTCAATACTTCGGGTGTTCGTCGCGCCGGTGCCGCAGCACTCGACATGTGTTACGTCGCAGCGGGACGTCTGGATGCTTATTTCGAAACCGGTCTTGCACCCTGGGACCTCGCGGCAGGAGCACTAATCGTTAGAGAAGCCGGTGGTATCGTCAGCGGCCTCGACGGCAGCGAGAACTTCCTCGAGACCGGTCACGTGTTAACCGGCACTCCCAGAATCTACCGCGACTTCGCCAAGCTCTGCGCGCCGGAGATTAAAGGGATAATGAGCCAGTAAGCGCCGTTAGGGCAGATCGTCCAGCAGTTCCGGGTCTTTAACCGGCTCAATCAAGTCCTGCGCATTGACGTCGAGTAATAACGCGGTCGCACTTGCCGTGTAAATCGATGAATACGTACCGACGATAATTCCCACGATCAACGCGATCGAGAACGGTCCGATTGATTCGCCACCTAGTACCAGCAAAGCGACCAGAACGATCAACGTCGTTACGCCGGTGATCAAGGTTCGAGCCAGCATCTCATTGATCGAGACGTTCATTGACTCGAAGGCTTCGAGCCCGCGCAGCTTGAAAAAGTTTTCACGAATTCGATCGAAAGCAACGACTGTGTCGTTCAACGAGTACCCGATCACTGCGAGAACCGCGGCCACCACGGTCAAATCGAACGGCAACGCGAATATTGAGAAGAAACCGATCGTAATGATGACGTCATGGATCAACGCTGCGACTGCGCCGAAAGCGAACTTCCACTGAAAGCGAAACATGACGTAGGCGAAAATCATCAGCAAGGCAAATATCATTGCCAGTCCGCCCTGCTCGGTCAACTCTTTACCGACTTGCGGGCTGACAAACTCTACACGCCGCAAGTCAACCGCTTCCTGTCCGGCGGCAAGCGTGCTTTGTAATTCGTTACGAATACTGTCCGCGTCGCCATCTTGTGGCGGCAAACGCACCAACACATCGTTATCAGCGCCAAACAGCATGACCTGCGCATCGTCGAATCCCGCGTCAGCGAGATTACCGCGAATCGCTTCGAGATCAGCAGCCTGTTCGTAACCAACCTCAAGAAGAATACCGCCGGTAAAATCGATGCCGAAATCGAGGCCGCGAGTCATGATCGAGCCGATAGACACCACAATCATAAGCACCGACAGCGCGAGCGCCAGCTTGCGTCGCGAGGCGCCAAGAAAGTCGATACTTGTTTTTTCTTTTATCAGTCGCATTTGTGCATTCCTAAATCGGTACGGACTTCAAATTGCGGCCGCCGAATGCGAGGTTCACGATTGCGCGTGTACCAATAATCGCTGTAAACATTGATGTCATGATGCCAAGCGACAAGGTGATCGCAAATCCCTTGATCGCACCAGTACCGAATGCAAACAAAACGACCGCCGCGATCAACGTCGTAATATTGGCGTCCGAGATTGATGACAGCGCCTTGTCGTAACCCGAGCTAATGGCAGCCTGAGGCGGCGCACCTGCCGCAAGCTCCTCTCGGATACGCTCAAAGATCAGCACGTTAGCATCCACCGCCATACCGACAGTCAAGACGATACCGGCGATGCCAGGCAACGTTAGCGATGCCTGTAACATCGATAACAACGCAACGATAAAGACCAGATTAGATAGCAAGGCAACGTTCGCGATCATGCCGAACCAGCGGTAGTAAACCGCCATGAAAACGATCACTGCCAAGAAGCCGATCTTCACGGCATTGAAGCCGCGATCGATATTGTCTTGCCCAAGGCTGGGACCGATAGTGCGCTGGTCAATGATGTAAACAGGAGCAGCGAGTGCGCCGGCACGTAGCAACAATGCGAGCGAACGTGCTTCGATCGGATTCAAACCAGTCGTCTGGAATTTGTTCTTGAACACACCGCGAATCGTCGCCGTGTTAATAATTTCTTCCGTCTTGATCACGCGATACTCGGTAACACCATTTCTCGTAACCGCTTCACGCGTTGTTTCGATAAACAATGTCGCCATCGGCTTACCGACGTTGATCTGCGTGTTCTCAAGCATGCGATCACCACCGACCGAATCAAGTGTGATGTCGACAGCAGGCAAGCCCTCGCTTGACGTGCCATAGTTGGCATTCACTATCTGGTCACCCGAGGCGATGACCTTGCGCCGCAACACTTGCGCTTGCTGGCCGTCCTTGCCCGGATAGCGGCGTGATCCGGGCTCGTCGCCAGACTGATCGACCATTCTGAATTCAATGGTCGCCGTGGCTTTCAGAATATCGATGATCGCGTTCGGATCTTGTACGCCCGGCAATTGCACGACGATTCGATCGAGACCTTGTTGCTGCACCAGTGGCTCGGCTACACCCAGTTGATTAACCCGATTTCTCAGCGTCGTTACGTTTTGCTCAATCGCGAGTCTGCGGCGCTCTTCGATCTGAGCTTCGGTCATGCGCACCAATAGCGACTTGCCGTCAGTACCATCCGCGATCAAAACATCCGCATCAGCCAGGCGAATTATTTCGCGCGCAGCAATCAAATCTGCCGCGTCCGTTATACGTATGGTTATCAGGTTTTCTTTGCGCTCCACCCGATGCCTGCTCAAGTCCGCGTCGCGCAAACGGTCGTCGAAGTCCAGCTCGTACGACTTCATACGTGTCTCGATCGCCGTTGTCATATCTACTTCGAGCAATACATACACACCGCCACGAAGATCGAGACCGAGGCTCATTGGGTCGAGACCCAGGTTACGTACCCACTCCGGAAGTTTGGGCGCCAGCGTCAGAGCGATACTTGCTTCTCGCCCATAGCGTTCACGCAATCGCTCTTCGGCAATCCGCTGATCTCCTACAGAGGTGAATCGCAATACAACGCGGCCGTCTTTAACGTAGGCCGCCTCGGGAACTACTTCTGCGTTCTCAACGGTCTGCACGATTTGTGCAAGTCGCGTCCCGGACATAGCGTTGCCATCTGTATCGGACAACTGAATCGCAGGCGAACTACCGTAGATATTCGGCAACGCCATCAACAAGCCCGTCATCAAAATGGCGAGCACCAGGAAATTTAACCAACCAGGGTACTTATTCATATCGCAGCAGGATGTCTGTCAGGCGTTGTCGAAAGTGTCTTTCGGCACAATCTGCGAGACGCTGGCTTTTTGCATTTTGACCTCGGTGTTGTCGTCAATTTTGACAACGACGTAGTGATCACTGACGCCAGTAATCTTGCCGAGAATGCCACCCGCGGTCAGAATTTCATCACCTTCTTTCAGTGCGGAAATTAAAGCCGTATGTGCCTTCTGTTTCTTTTGTTGCGGACGGATCAGCAAAAAATAGAAAGCTGCAAAAATGACTATCATTGGCAGCAAGAAACCGAACGGGTCAGCCGCTTCGGCACCCTGCGCATTTGCGTTTTGAATTAGGAAATCCATGATTCTCAATTTATAGGTTGTGACGTGCTTTCTGGAGCAGCCCAGAAAATTAGCGCGGTATTATGGCATACAGCAATCGAAATAAGGGCAGCTTCTGATAACGCAAGGGCAAAGAATTTAGTTCGAATAGGCGTCGCGTATTCCGGCCACGACCTGATCCAGCGTGCCATTTCCGATAGCCGCCCTCAGCGACGCCATAAGTTGTTGATAATAATGTAAATTATGAATAGTAGCGAGCCGCGGACCAAGAATCTCGCCGCACTTCATTAGATGTCTCAGGTACGCCAGACTATAGTTCTGGCAGGTATAACAGGAACAATCCGGGTCCGGTGGCGACATATCGTCGACATATTGGGCGTGGCGATACTTGACCGTGCCCCGCGAGGTGAACATTTGTCCGTTGCGCGCGTGACGGGTTGGAATAACGCAGTCGAACATGTCGATGCCGCGCAATACGGAGTCCGCAATATCAACCGGCGTCCCTACCCCCATGAGATATCGTGGTCGATCCACCGGCATCGTCGGCATCAAATCGTCCAGTACCTGGATGCGCTCGTGCTCGGGCTCACCCACCGCGAGACCACCCACTGCGAAGCCGTCGAAGCCGATTTCGCTCAAGCCAGCGAGTGACTCCTGACGAAGATCGGCATAAATCCCGCCTTGTACGATGCCGAAGATAGCTTCGCCACGCTCGGGCGACGTAGCGCGCAGTCCGTCGAATTCAGTACGACTGCGTCGCGCCCATCGCAACGACAACTGCATGGATTCACGCGCTTCCTCCTCCGTAGCCGGGTACGGTGTGCACTCATCAAACACCATGCAGATATCGGCGTTGAGATCATGCTGCACCTGCATCGATTTCTCGGGCGACAGAAACACCTCGTCGCCATTTACCGGCGAGCGAAAGCGGACGCCCTCTTCCGATAATTTGCGCATTGCCGCAAGAGAGAACACCTGAAAGCCGCCCGAATCCGTCAAGATAGGACCGGGCCAGTTCATAAATTCGTGCAGACCACCGTGCTTGCGAATAATTTCTGTGCCGGGGCGCAGCATGAGATGAAAAGTATTGCCCAGAATGATTTCCGCGCCGCTACTGCGCACTTCTTCGGGTGTCACGCTCTTGACTGTCCCGTAGGTTCCTACCGGCATAAATGCAGGCGTTTGTATGTCGCCACGCCGAAAATTCAGCAGCCCGCGCCTGGCGGCGCCATCCTGCGCGTTGATCGTGAACTTCATGAACAGCCATCCGGCGTAAGAAACATGGCGTCACCGTAGCTGAAGAAGCGGTACTTTTCGCGCACGGCGTGTTGATAAGCGAGTAAGACGCGTTCGGTACCTGCAAACGCAGCAATCAGCATCAGCAGTGAAGATTGTGGCAAGTGAAAATTTGTGAGCACGGCGTCAACGCTGCGAAATTTGTAGCCGGGCAGGATAAAGAGATCAGTCTCGCCGCGAAAGGCCTGCAATTCATCTGTTGTCGAAGCGCACTCGAGCGCGCGCACCGATGTCGTGCCGACTGCGATCACCCGCCCGCCGGCCGCACGCGTAGCGGCAACCGCGTCGCACACCGCCTGATCGACTGTAACGCTTTCGCTATGCAGTTTGTTCTCTTCGACATTCTCCTGACGCAACGCCTGGAAGGTTCCCGCGCCGACGTGCAAGGTTACCCAGGCGTGTTGTACGCCGAGCTTGCGTGTCTCTTCGAGCATGGCCTCATCAAAGTGCAGGCCAGCTGTTGGTGCCGCGACTGCACCAGGGTCGCGCGCGTAAACAGTTTGGTAGCGAGTGCTATCGGATGCTTCGGCGTCGCGCTCAAGGTACGGCGGCAACGGCATCTCACCAACACGCTCGAGCAACGGCAAGACAGGGACAGCAAATTCAAGGGCGAATATTTCGCCTTCGCGACCGGTAACTGTCACCAAATTATTATCGACCAGAAGCTTGCCGCCGGGCTTGGGCGATTTCGACGCCCGAATATGTGCGAGCGCTGTTGCATCGCCCGTGACGCGCTCAATCAGTATTTCAATACGGCCCCCGGACTCCTTGCGGCCGTGCAGCCTGGCTGGAATCACTTTGGTGTCATTGAAGACCAGCAAATCGCCCTTGCGCAGCAAAGCAGGCAGGTCGGCGAAAGATCTATCCCTGATTTCTGTGTCGACCTCGAGCAATCGACTGCCGCGCCGCTCCGCAGTCGGGTAGCGGGCGATCAGCTCATCGGGCAGGTCGAAATTGAAATCGGATATACGCATGGGCGCGCATGGTAGCAAACCCATGCACCGCCATCCTCGGCGCTACTGCTCTTATGTTCTGTCGCCCACTGCGACCTCTGGCAGCAGCCCACTGCTCAGGTCATCCGGTATTTCTACAGCAAGCGTGCGGCGCTTCTTATTGCGCATGATTTCCAGCTCAAGAGACTCACCGGCCTGGTAAGAACCCAGAATACGCAAGGCGTGTCGTACCGAGGTGGGCTCACGGCCGTCAATTTTCTGGATGACGTCGCCGTCCTCCAATTGCAGTGATGTCGACGCCGGCGCGCTGACGACGAGCAGCCCTTCGTCAGTACCGAAATACTGGCCAAGGCCTGCATTCAATTCGACCAGTTCCATATCGCCCCAACCATCACTGCTCCAGTGGAATACCATTTGCCTGGGCGCGTCGGGCACGCCCGGCAGCACTGAAACATTTGGCGCCGACGGCATGCGGAAGCCGCGGCCGTCACCGGCGAACGCGAACACCTGCGATTCAATCGGCCGGGGTTCTACCTCCACCTTGCCGCCCTTGCCATCACGAATGTACTCAAGCTCGAGCGTGTCGCCTTCCTCAACACCGCGCATGAAGTCCAACAAACGATTGGTCGCATCGTCAGAGTTCTGCGCTCCCAGTGACTCGCCATTAACAGACGTTAGCAGGTCGCCCGCACGCAGTCCGGCGTCGTCAGCGGCACTTCCCGGCGTTACACCAACAATCGCGACCCCTTTGACTGGGCCCGCATTCTCACCACCGATGGACACGCCAAGCCGCGGTCGATCACTGCTAATAATCTGCACGCGTTGCTGCATGCCTTCGAGTTGCGGCAAGCGCTCGTGCGTTAGCTCTGCGATTTGCCTGGCGGCTTCCGCCATACGCCTTTCGGCGTCGTACATGCGGCGCTCAACCTCGGCGTTGCGTACGGCGACTTCCCTGGTCACAAATTCCTGGTCGCGCTCGACCTCAACTCTGACGTCGTCCGTCTGTGCAACCGCCTGGCCCACAAGAAGCACTGCGGCTGTGGCTGGCAAAAGGGTTTTCCAATAATTCATTATGTGTTTCTCCATTCGGGCCTGAAGGCCCTCCTACATCAAAAGGATGTCCGCTGCGCTTGCGCGTAACGCAACTGGACCAGTGATTTCATCAACCTGACGCGTTCCCGCCAGAACAATTCTGTTTCTTCGGCAGTCATCTGCACTGCAGAGTCATTCAACTGATAATCAATAGCGGCCACCGCATTCTCGATATCAGAAATGGTTGCGACAGTACTGGCTCGCAAGACCTTCGGCTCGTCCGGCAAAGAACGTAAGTCACTCTCGAGTTGTTGCGACTGCACCATCAGTGCCTGCAAGGCCGTGATACCGAGCGAGTGTTCTTCTGCCGTTGCCTGCGGTTCGGTCATGCTCGGGCCCAGCTCAGGCGTCGACGTTATTCTCGGTACCAGAATCACAGCCATAACCACCGTCGCGGCTATTGCCAAACCGCCAAACCAGGTCGAAGGACGCTGCACAGCCGTTGTGCGAATCAGGCCTTCTGCCTGCGCCTGCTCGCGAATACGATTCCAGACTATCCGTGGCGGCATCGTATCGGGGAGGTCATGCAATCCCCGTAACAATTCATCTCGCTCATCGACAGTTAGCCCGCAAATCATTTCTTCATCCTTTGTCTTATTGCTCATCTCTCAAAAACTCCTGAGCGCGTCATCCGCTGCGTTCTCGGCGTTGCCGGTCGCGAGCATTGGACGCAATCGTTGATAGGCTCGCGACAGCTGCGATTTCGAAAAACTTTCTGTACGACCCATCATTTTTGCTATCTCTTTGTGCGTAAACCCTTCCACGTCGTGCAGCCATACGACGGTGCGACTAACCTCCGGCAAATTCGCCATTGCTGCATCGAGGTCAATCGCCTCATCCGGATGCCTGGAAATGCCATGACTGATTGCATCACCTGGCGTCACTTCGTCCCAGTCCTCAGCCAGCGACTGACTCCTGGCGGTCCATGCCGAGCGCAGGAACATCAGCGCCTTGGAAACCGCTATGCGGCGTATCCAGCTGCCGAGAGCCGCCTCACCACGAAATTTCGCGATCGAGCGCATGATCTCGATAAACGTCTCTTGCACCAGATCTTCGGCATGCGCCGGGGCCCGTGTGAATCGCAGGCACACCGAGTACACCGGGGTCGCGAACGCCCTGTAGATGATCTCGTGCGCACGCGCGTCGCCGCGGGCCGCTAGCCGCACTATCGCCGGGTCGATCTCAATGTCAGCAAATTTGCTCATGTCTCGGAATATTAGATGCCCAAAGGGGCAAAAGGGTCGCACGGGAAAGATTTTTTTGCCTATACTGTGCGCCGTTCGATTTAGGCATGCCGGGATGGCGGAACTGGTAGACGCGCTGGATTCAAAATCCAGT
>CAYWYT010000079.1:0-9714 GCA_964462665.1 uncultured Woeseiaceae bacterium
GCCTACTATTATAGGTGTCCCCGCGATCCTGCTGTGGACGCGGCACTATCAACGCAAGTTCGGTGAACTCACGTGAGCCTGAAACACATCATGCTTGGCATGCTGCGCGAACCGCACAGCGGTTACGACATGAAAAAACGTTTTGATAAATCATTACGTAGTTTTTGGCGGGCGGAACTGTCGCAGATCTATCCCCTGTTGCAGAAGATGGAGAAGGAAGGGCTGGTGAGCAGCAAGGCCGACGTGTCCGCCATCGGTCCAACGCGACGGCTCTACAAACGTTCTGCGCAAGGACACAAAGAGTTGCAGTCGTGGCTGCAGGATGGACCAACTGTTGGCACTGAAAAAATCGCCTATCTCGCGCAGGTGTTTTTTCTTGCCAACCTGAATGATGACGAGAAGGCAATCGAATTCATGCAGGAGCTCCGCGAGCACATGATGGAATGGCTGGAAACCCTGCAGACGGCAGAACAGGAGTGGCGGTCCAATGACCCACGCTACCCGGACAAGCTGCCCGACGAGGCATTCTATCCACAGCTAACGCTGGAACTGGGGCTAATGAAAGTGCGGGCGAACGTAGAGTGGTGCGATCGTTGTATCGAACGTATTCGCGCGCGTTCTAATCGTTCTTAGGCATTACGAAAGACCTGTTTCTTCGCACCATCACCAAAAAGCACACGGTAGAAAGTCCTGCAGCCCCAAAAATCATGCACATCACCATAATTTGATAACGCGCAGCGATCAGGGGTGACACGCCGGAGAGTATTTGTCCCGTCATCATTCCCGGCAGAGAAATGAGACCGACAGCCAGGCACGAATTTATCACCGGGATCATGGAGGTCCGAAATGCGATGCTCCGCGCTTGTTCAAAAGCAACGCCGTTCCCAAGTTCAGCATACAAACGTTCCAGCGCCAAACTGATGTTGGTCATGCTGGCGGCGAATATCATTCCCGCGAGCGGAATCATGTAACTGGGTAGGTACCACGGGTCGAGACGAAGTACG
The DNA here is from genome assembly GCA_964462665.1 of uncultured Woeseiaceae bacterium. GTDB lineage: Bacteria > Pseudomonadota > Gammaproteobacteria > Steroidobacterales > Woeseiaceae > UBA1847. The sequence continues at coordinate 1,005 of CAYWYT010000079.1, forward strand.
CCTTGGGTAATGAGCAGGAGAGTCGAACCACCACCAACGAGAACTGAAATCAGCGACGCGAAGAATAGCGGGCCTCTGGGAAGGTCGACAGTATTAAGGGCAATCCAGCTCGCGGCGAGCAGCATGACCGTTAGTACGCCGGCGATGACCAGACCGGAGTCCGTTTGGAATATGTAGATCAGCACATAACCGATCAAAGTCAGCTGCAGCAGCATACGAGCGATAGCCTGCAAGCCGCGACCGAAACCGTGGCCCCAACGCCACATGAGGAAGAGCACCACAGCAACCGGAATGAATGACAGCGCGAGCTGTGGAACTGAAATCGTAGCAACGGTCATTTCAGCTTATCTCCTGAACAAGAGTTTCAGTTTTTCGGTACCAAGATCGTTCATTTTCTGAATATTACGAATCGGAATCTGATCGACATCCGCTGTGTGTTCGATAGCGCGAGCCAGGCTTTCCTCACGAAGAATATGCAGAAGCGGGTGCGGCGATCGGTTCGTGAAGTTTTCCGCATCGTCCGGACGAGTATCAGCGAACTGATAGTCCGGATGAAAACTGGCGATTTGAAAGACGCCGTCCAATTCCATTTGCACGAGAAGGCCGTCTGCCAGCTCCAGAAACTGATTGTAGTCTGCAAAGTCGGCAAGCACGTTCGGATGAATCAATAATGTTGTCTCGATTGCATCACTGGCGCAAAGACGTTCCAGTTCCGCTTCCAGCGCTTGCAAGAGTTGTACTTCGGTTGTCGCGTCCGTTGCTGCAAAGTGCACGCGATCATTGATGAGCTCACGTTGTGCAAACGGACAGAGGTTCAACTCAATAACAACGGATTCGAGCCAGTCGCGTACCGTCGATTCAGTCTTGTCGGGCATGGGCAAATAGTCGGCTGAGTGGAATCAGTCCTAACGCTAGCACGATTCCCACGGCATCTGTCTGCCATCCCTGCAAGAGCAGCAGCAGGCCCGCGGCAAAACTCAAAATCCTTAGCATTGGTGGCAGAGCGTGACTGATAAAACCGACGACAGATGCCGCGATAAAGAAAGTGCCGACGAAGCCGCTGATGGAGGCGAGCGAAATATCAAAATAACTGCCGTTCAACAGCAATGCCGGACCGAAAAAGAACATGAACGGCAGGACGTAACAGGTAATGCCGTAACTAAAGGCGGTCCAGCCAACTTTATTGATGTCAGCTCCAGCGATTCCCGCGGCCACATAGGATGCCAGGGCAACGGGCGGCGTAATGGTCGAGACGCAGCCGAAAAAGAAGACAAACATGTGTGCCGTTAATAAGGGTACGCCGAGTTCGGCGAGCGATGGCGCAACGACCGTGGCCAGGATCAGGTAAGCCGCGGTCGTGGGTAAGCCCATGCCAAGTACAATCGCGGTCAGCATCGTCAAGACGAGTGCGATTATCGCCACCCCGCCGGATGCCGAGATGATCAGGCTGGAGATCTTGATACCTAGGCCGCTTACGGCCAGGTTGCCGGAAATTATGCCGGCCGCCGCACAGGCGATCGTTATTGGGACTGCGCTTCGAGTCCCTTTGCGTATCGCGTCGCCGATCTTGTGCAGCAAGGACAGGCCAAATTCCTTGTTCCAGATGGCATGACTTACGACGAGCAAGACCATCGAGTAGTAGCAGGCTTTGAAAGGCGAGAAGCCCTCGATCATCAGGGCGATCAGCAGCGCGAAAGGACCGATATACGGTATTCCGTCCCACAGGGTCTTCAAAAATGATTCGTCTGCTACTTCGCGAGCTGGCGTACCGACTGCAATACCGTTCTTTTTTGCCTGCAGATGCACGACAAACAGGATTGAGACGAAGAACAACAAGGCGGGCAGTAACGCAGCTTTCATGACGTTGACGTAGGGCGTGCCAACGATCTCGGCCATGATAAAGGCGGCCGAGCCCATGACCGGTGGCAATATCTGACCGCCTGTCGATACGACCGCTTCGATAGCCGCTGCCTGCCGGGCCTCGTAGCCTTCCTTCTTCATCATCGGAATAGTGAACGAACCCGTGACAGCAACATTACCCGCTGCAGATCCCGAGATCATTCCCAACAGAGTGCTGAATATGACCGCGGTCTTGGCAGATGCAGCACGCATGCCGGACGTTGCTTTGCTCGCGATGCGAAAAAAGAAGTCGCCGGCGCCAAACTGATTCAGAAATGCACCGAACAGGGAAAAGATAATGATGTACGTTGCTGCGACGCCCAGTGGAATGCCGTAAATACCCTCGGTCGTCGTAGTCAGGAAGTTGGCGACACGGTTTGCACTGACACCGCGACCCGCGAACATGCCGGGCAGGAAAGGGCTGAGGAACGGATAGACCAGGAATGCGCTGGTAATCGCGGCCAGTACCAGACCGATGCTGCGACGTGCTGCCTCCAGCACCAGTAACAGCATGATTACACCGGCATAGAGGTCCAGCGAATTCGTATCACCGCCGCTTAACGCGATCGCCTGCCAACGCGTCAGGGAATATACGCTTACAGCCACGGCGGCCAGAGCTGGAACGATGCCCTTGGGTTGTCCGACAAAAAGAATAACCATCATCAACGCAAGATGAACGATACGAATTTCCATCGTGGACAGGACCAGAACACCGGCGACGATAAGCAGGTGAAAAATACCGACCAGCAGGGCGGTTGCGCCAATGAAAGCAGCGAATTTTTCTGGCTTCGTTTCCTCAGTCACTCAGTGGAAACCTGAATCGCGGACTCAAAATAGCGAGCTGCACCGGCGTGTAAGGCAATTGGCAAAGCCAACGATTGTCGCCAGTCGATCTGTGCGGCAATAGCGTTGTTTTTCTTGAGTTCGTCCATGTGTCCGTAGATCGAGCTGGCGATTTGAAATACCTGCTCTTCGTCCATGCCGCTGCTGGTGATCAACATGTTGTTAACGCCGATAACTGTAATGTCGGCGTCCTGACGGTATATCTCCTTCGGCAATTCGCGTGTTGTGTAATACGGGTACCGCTCAAGCATGCTGGCCAGCTTGTCATCGGATAGCTCGATAAATGACAGCTCCTGAGTGGCCATCGCCTGCATCACAGCTGCAGTCGGAAATCCTGCCAACGCCAGCGCTGCATCGACATTGCGATCACCTAGCTGCGTGAAGCCATCCGTATAGGAAAGATAGCTGGGCGTAATGTCGTCAATCGTCATGCCGTGGACTTCCAGCAGGCGAATCAGAAAGCCATAGGTGCCACCGCCAGCAGGGCCTACGGCGACACGCTTACCGCGTAAGTCGTCAAAGCTCTCAATAGCGGAGCCCTCGAGCGTGACCATGTGCAGAATGCTCGCGTGCAATACACCAACAGCCTTCAGGTCCAGAGGCTCCGCGTAAGGACCTTCTGCGTTAACAGCGAGCCAGGCCATATTGGCATTGGTCATGCCGAGGTCGACCTCTCCGGAATGCACCAATCTCGGATTTTGAATAGCGCCGGCACTGACGACCGGAAGCATGGTGAGGTTATCGCTGTACTTACTGACCAGGTTCGAAATGCTCTGGCCCGCGGGATAGAAAGCACCGCCAAGGCTCGCTGTCGCGAGGTGCAGTTCCTGAGTTTCTCGCTTGGTGCATGACGTGGTGAAGATGCAGACGAAGACGCCGAGCGTTAAGTATTTGGCTGTGTTAAGGAACTGCATGCATTGATACTATGTGCAGTCACTATGGAGAGCAATGCATGGCAGCGTCATTTCGAAGAGTAGTTACAGGACATGATGAAAACGGTCGCGCGGTTTGTATTTCAGATGAAACGGCCACCAATATTTTGCAGAGACCGAACCGTCCGGGCGTGACGCTGACCAACTTTTGGCAATGTGCAACAACACCTGCCGAATATGACGGTGATGAAGAGACCGTCGGTGGGCCGTTTATCCTGCATCCTCCGAAGGGCGGTAGCGTTTTTCGCGTCGTCGAGTTTGAGCCGGAAGATCCCGAAGTGATGAAGACGCTGGATGGCAAAGCGGCTTTCGCCGAGATGGGAGCCTCCGATGCGATCGTAGAAGACTCGCGACATCCGTTTATGCATCGCACCAACTCAGTGGACTATGCCGTAGTCCTTAAAGGTGAAATCACGATGTTGCTTGATGATAACGACGTGGAATTGAAAGCGGGTGACGTCGTTGTGCAACGCGGCACCAATCATGCCTGGTCGAACCGGGGTAAAGAGTCGTGCCAGATTGCGTTCATTCTGGTCGATGCAGTTGCAAAGAATAGTGGAGATGATGCATGAAGCTACTGACGTTCAGTCACAACGGTCTTGAGCAAGTAGGTGTTCGCAGAGACGATCAGGTTATTCCGCTAAGCAGCGTGGCTCCGGACCTGCCGGGATCAATGCTGGGCTTGCTGGCGGGCGGACATATCGATGCCTTACAGAGCAAAGTAAATTCGTACGATGGCGCTACCATTGCGGTTGACGAGGTCGAGTATCAAATTCTCATTCCGCGCCCCGGAAAAGTAATTTGCATTGGCAGAAACTACGCAGCCCATGCGGCAGAGGGTGGTGCTGAGACGCCAACATTTCCTGAAGTCTTTTTTCGTGGACCGACATCGCTGGTAGCACATCAGGGAACTATTGTTCGCCCGAAGTGTTCTGAGATGCTCGATTTCGAAGGCGAGATTGCCTTGGTGATCGGCACGAGTTGCCGGCATGCCACGGAGGCGAATGCGCTGGATTTTGTCGCAGGCTACACATTGTTTAATGAGGCGACTATTCGCAACTATCAGAAGTTTTCGTCGCAGTGGACCATAGGCAAGAACTTTGATGACACTGGTGCTTTTGGTCCGGAGCTTGTTACTTCCGATGAACTACCGGACGGAATCGTCGGCATGAACCTGATGACTCGATTGAACGGCGAGCTTATGCAGGACGGCCAAACCGACGACCTGGTATTCCCGGTTCGAGCGCTGATCAAAATTCTCAGCGAGTGCATGACGCTCGAGCCCGGTGATGTTGTCGTCACCGGGACACCTGCTGGAGTCGGATACGCTCGCAAGCCGCCGATCTGGATGAAGGCGGGCGATACCGTAGAGATAGAAGTGCCGGGTATCGGCAAACTGGTGAATACGATCAAAGATGAGTGACAACAGCAATCTATTCGCTCATTTCGCCGGGCAATTCGCCAGGCACGGGCCCGAGGAGTTACTGGCGACAGCCGACGGCGAATCGTATTCCTATCAGGACATCGACGATGAATCCGCTCGGCTGGCTCGCTACCTGGTCGAGCTAGGCATACAGAGCGGTGATCGTGTCTCGGTGCAGGTTGAGAAATCCCCGCAGGCCCTGGCTCTGTATCTGGCCTGTCTTCGCGGCGGATTCGTCTTTCACCCATTGAACCCTGGTTATCAGCCGACGGAGCTCGAGTATTTTCTCGGCAACGCCGCGCCGACGATCGTCATTTGCGACAGCGATGACGAAGACAGCATACGGGGCTTGGCGAGTCAGGCTGGCATCGAGCGCGTAAAAACGCTTGATGCGAGGGGTAACGGCTCGTTGATCGATGAATCTCGTGCTACATCCACCGATCCCGTTTTAGTCCCGCGAGAAACAGACGATCTTGCAGCCTTGCTGTATTCATCCGGCACGACCGGGGTGCCGAAAGGCATCATGCTCACGCATGGCAACTTACTCAGTAATACTCAATCACTGCTCACGGCCTGGGAGTTTAGCGACGAGGATCGACTGCTACACGCATTGCCGATTTTTCATGTGCACGGACTGTTCGTTGGCATTGGATGTGTATTGCTCAGCGGCGCAAGCATGCGTTGGCTTGACGCCTTCAACGCGGAGACGGTCATACAGTATCTGCCGGAATGTACAGTGATGATGGGCGTGCCGACGTATTACACACGGCTGCTGGCTGCCAAGAGCTTCACTGCTGAAGTTGCAAAGAATATCCGTGTCTTCATCTCCGGCTCTGCGCCCTTGCTTGAAGAGACCTTCGTTGCGTTTGAAGAACGAACCGGGCATCGCATTCTTGAACGTTACGGTATGACCGAGACCAATATGAATACGTCCAATCCCTTGCATGGCGAGCGCCGGGCCGGAACAGTCGGCCCCCCGTTGCCGGGGGTGGAAGCCCGCGTAGTCGATGATGCGGGCCAGAATCTTGCTGTTGGCGAGGTCGGCAATCTGCAGGTCAGGGGTGCGAACGTCTTCGCCGGCTACTGGCAGATGCCGGACAAGACCGCCGAAGACTTTACGGGAGACGGCTACTTCAATACCGGCGACAAGGGTCAGATAGACACGGCCGGCTATGTGTCTATCGTCGGCCGTGCCAAAGACGTGGTCATCACCGGCGGCCTGAATGTTTATCCAAAGGAAGTTGAGCTGTTTATCGATGACCTCGACGGCGTGAAAGAATCCGCCGTCATCGGCGTGCCACATGCGGATTTCGGCGAGGCAGTAGTTGCTGTCGTGGTACGACAAGACGGCAGCAGCATTGCTGCAGACCAAGTGATTCAGTTAAGCAAAGAATCGCTCGCCAACTTCAAGGTGCCGAAGCATGTCGCCTTCGTAGACGAGCTCCCCCGTAACGCGATGTCGAAAGTACAGAAGAACGTGCTGCGCTATTCATACAACGATCTGTTTTCGGAGAAACAATGACACGCAAATTAATCATCACATTTGCTGGCCTCCTGTGTTGTCAGTCATCGCTCCTGGCGGCTGAGGCCGAGAACTGTGTGGACGGTAGCCTCGCGTTGGTCAACGGAAAAATACACACCATGGATGCACGCGACTCAGTCGTGTCGTCCGTCCTTATCCGGGGCGGACGCTTCGTCGCGCTGGACCCGGCAGACAAAGCGTTCGACGATTGCACAGAGGTCATTGACCTTGAGCAACGCACGGTAGTCCCTGGCCTGATCGACAATCACGTTCACTACATTCGTATCGCGAACCGACCCGGCTATGATCATCGTGATCTCGAAGTGACCTTTACGATTGCAGACGCACTGTCTTCAATTCAACAGAAGACAGAATCTGTGCCGAGTGGGTCGTTTATCACCACCATCGGCGGCATACGGCGGACGCAGTGGGAAGAGCAGCGTTTCCCAACGCGTGACGAGCTGGATCAGGCTGCACCGGAACATCCTGTGTACTTGTCGGAACGCGGTGCGGGGCCAGGACAAACGAATACTGCGGCACGAGACATACTGCGCGGGCTGGGAGTGACAGTTACCGATAGTGGCGTCATAGCCGCACGTCAGGACACGGCACTTGCGTACGACGTTCTGGCTGCAGGTATGACCAACGAGCATCGCAAACGCCAGATGCTGGATGTTGCGGACTATGCACTGTCGGTCGGGTTGACGACCGTCATGGATATGTCTGGAACGGTGCCTGGAGTGGGCTTCATCGATCAGACTAGCGGCTACGATTTTTTCCTCGAGCTCGTTCGTGAGGAGCGACATAAGGTGCGTACGCGAATCTATTTTCCGGGTCTGGATGAAGACAAAGATCTTCAGCAGTTGACAGGATATCTTGATAACAAGTGGCCGAATTATGGGCCCGATATGGCGAAGATCGTCGGCATTGGAGAGTGGTCTGTTGGCCGGACGCTATTTAATGAGAAGCCGCTCGGTGAGGCGGCGGTGCTTGCGCAACGAAAAATCGCCGAGCGCGGCTGGACTTATCATCAGCATCTGCATACACCCGAAGAGATCGGTGCACACTTCGACGTATGGGAAGAACTGGACGAAGAGTTTGATCTGTCAGCGCTGCGTTGGACGCCCGGACATCTGAGCTTTATTACTCCGGAGCTAATCGAGCGCGCCAAGAAAATGGGGCTCGGACTCGGAGCACACGGCCAGCGCTATCATGCCGGTAAGCGGGGCGGCCCGCCCTGGCGCACGCTTGTTGAAAGCGACCTTGTTGCACTGGGTGCTGGTTCGGACGGCGCACGCATCAACTCGCTCAATCCATGGAACATGATCTATTACATGGTTACTGGTCTGGATGTGTCCGGAGAGTTGATCAACGATGGACAACAAATCAGTCGCCATGACGCGGTACGACTGTATGCGTCATCCGATCAGGGGTGGTTCACTAAAGAGGACGACTTGCTGGGCGGAATCGCTGTCGGCAGGTTTGCCGATCTTGTTGTACTGGAGGCGAACATATTTGACGAAGCCGCTGTTCCTGATGACGCCATTCGACACATGACGTCGGTACTAACTGTTGTCAACGGCGAGATAGTTCACTCAGCACCTTAGTACGATCCTATTCTCGTTGATCCAGGTAGTTGATCGCCTTGAGAAAGTAGCGTGTATCCGGGTTTTTATGCGCCATTCTTGGGACATTGATCAGCTCGACGTTTTCCAATCCAGCCGATTGATACTTGTGATAGATCTTATAGGTCAGGTCCTGATTGAAATCCTCGCTGCCTGTAAGAAAGACATAGCGATTGTTTTCAACGTGCGAAAATAGGCTCGGCGGATCTTCAAGCCAATACTCCGCCCCACAAATGTAGATAGCACCTCTGAATATATTCGCAAAATTTATCGCAACCATTCCGGAAACTTTGCCGCCGCCGGAAAATCCGGAAAGGTAGACGCGATCAGGGTCGATCTTGTAGCTGGCTGTCGCGATTTGCGGCGCGAGTACCGCGTAGATCATGCGTTTGGCCACCAGCTCCTCGTTACCTGATGCGTTTGCGCTTATCCAGATCAGGTTTTTATCGTCGATCACCGACTGCCA
>CAYWYT010000080.1:0-9712 GCA_964462665.1 uncultured Woeseiaceae bacterium
CTAAGTGCTTTCATGTTTTCATTCCTTAACCGTAATGTGATGAGTAGTTGCTCGCGCCAGATCCTGCTGTATTGAATTGCACGAACCGTGCCAGATTTGGTTTCTAAAAGGATTTCATGGGCTTACGAAAAAGGCGCTAAATCATCTGCATCACGAAGGTGCACGCCCTGGATGGAGTGGCACCATCTTGGAGCGTTACCGGACAGGCATACCCCGGGTCACTTACGCAACGCACCGGGTTGTGAAATACTTATCGTCTACTTACTTATTTTTATTCGGACGAGAGCTCTTATGCAGGATTTTCCCCATCACTATCGAGTCGCGGCCACTGCCGCGGATACTGGCAATGTCGAACTAAGCAGCGAGGGCGTGACAGCAATCGCCTCAGCCCCACCCGCCGAATTCGGCGGACCGGGCGATCAATGGTCACCGGAGTCTTTGCTGGTTGCCGCCGTTGCAGATTGTTTCGTGCTTTCGTTTCGCGCAATTGCGCGAGCATCGAAACTCGACTGGACCTCGCTGAGCTGCAATGTGGTTGGTGCTCTGGATCGGGTTGAGCGTGTAACTCAGTTCACTGGCTTTGAAGTTACCGCCGAGCTCGTCGTACCCGCAGGTACCGACGAAGCAAAAGCACAGCGGATAATGCAGAAGGCGGAGGACGCGTGTCTGATCACCAATTCGCTGATCGCCGATTCACATCTCAGCGCGACGGTACGCCTACTCGACTGAACAGACGGTGTCCGCCAACACTGTCCGCGACATGTCACGCTGATCAATCAGAACGCACTCGGAGCCGTTCGTCACAAGGCGGAACTGAAACGGCATCTCCATAGTGCGACCCTGCGCGGGGGAGCCCTCAATAGACTGCGGGACCTTTCGCTCGATGATCAGGATGCTCGTGTCGGTCAGTGCATCGTCAGCCAGCAAGACGTCTGTATGCAGCGCTGCATTTACTGTTGCTTGTAACGCTGCTCGACTTGCCGCATCCGGGTTAACGATCACAGCCGCCTGATCCGCATCGGGGGCTACGTTTTTGCAGCCGGCGAAACTCGCCGCAATTGTGATTGCGATAGCGATTGGAGCTATCGCTCTCGTTGTGTTTTTCATCGCGGCCTCAGAATACGGTTCATTTGCCACGGCGATTTCAGCACGATGGGTTCAACCGCATCCAGCGGCAGCGACGCTTTGCCAAGCAACCCGGGTGCGACGCCTGAAGCGGCAGGACAGCCGCCACCGTCGCGATACACCAACGCCGCGGCGAGCCGCCTTTCGGTCGGATCACCTAGCTGTTTGGTGAAATCATCTGCAATCGAGCAGCCTGGTACAAATTCGCCGGCTCCGCTCGCATTGGCTGGTGCGAAACCGTCGGAGTAGTCGCCAAATCCCGCTTCGTTGGCACCTTTAAACTGAATCGTGAAGTAGGTCGTGCCGCAGTTATCGGTTGGGTAGAAGCCGTACGGCTTACCGCAGGTCGTCGATCCGATCTGGATAACTTCAACACCAACACCACGCAGACCGTTGATGATCGCTTCACTCGCCGAGCAGGTACCACCGCCGGTCAGTACGTAAACGCGCGGCAGATCAAGGCTCGGCAACGCCTGGCCCGGCGTTCCATTAAAGGGTGCGCCCAGCGTCGTTGTGTAGAACGGCGTCGGTGACAACGCCTGCCCTGTTACCGGATCTGTCACCGGATGTTTGTCATTGAACAACAAGTCTTCAAACACCCTTCCGGCTGTCGGCCCAGGCCCCGCGATCATGTAGGCGAGTTCGCTCGCGATCGCAAGGAAACCACCGCCGTTGTAGCGTAGATCAAGTACGAGGTCATCGATGCCCGCCCCGTTATCGTGAGCGTTCAACTGATTGACCGCGTCAATGAGTGCCTGCTCCGCAGTTGCCAGATGATCGTTGAAGGTCATGTAGCCAACCTGGCCGGTCGGCGTTGAGAGGACCTGCGTGTTTTGCACAGTGGCAGATGTGACGCTGGCCGATGTTAGTACTACATCACGCGTAGTCGCTGCACCGAGATCACGAACCGTGAACGTGTGCTGTTGGCCAACCGAGCTCGGCGCGATTCCGGCATTCAGCGTGTCGACATCATTGCCGAAATCGACGTTGACACCGTCAATCGCAATAATATCGGCACCACGCGCCAATGGCGTCGCAATATTGGTCGCCGGTGAGTTTGGCTCGGTGTAAGCAATCACGAGTTTGCGCGGCGGAGTGTTTGAAATGAACGCCCAGGTGATGCCGTAGCCGAACGACACTCCGGACTGCGACAGCTGGTAGTACTCACCCGTATCGTAGGTGAAATGAAATTGGTCCTTCGGTGTAGCCGACGGCGTTGTCGCATCGGTTCTAAGTAAATCAAAATAGGCCAGCGGGTCGTTGTAGAGACCAGGATCCCTGTCTGTGACTTCGTTGTACCAAAGGTAGGTGTCGTTGGTATAAGAACGCAGGAAGTTGTTCTCATCGAGCGTATCGCCCTGCATGTCCGGATAGCCGTTCCCCGTCGCCGGGTCGGTACCACCACGAGGTGCCTCGCACATGGAATAGAAGGTCATGAAATCCAGAAATGCGCCCTGCTGCCAGCCGCTCCCGTTATTGTTGCCGCCGCCTCCACTACCGAGGCCTCCGCCGCCACTGCCACTACCACCGCAGGCAGCAAGCGATAACAGAACTACGCTTAAGAGTGAGCGCGAAACCAGATTAGACATAAGTAAATCCCAAATGTATGGCTAGTCCGACATTCTAAATCGTTCGAGGTTTCGTTTGCATGGACCTGGGCCACAAAACAGCCAATACTGTTATTTCGCCGCCGCAATATTCTCATTCAGACCCTGGCGCAGTAGCTCTATCGCTTCGTCAGCACGTCCCGTGTCCTTAAGCGTGTCGCCGAGCAACATGTACGCCGCGTTTCTAATGGTCGTATTGTCACTGTCTTCCAGAACCTGCTTCAGGACGTCAGTCGAGCGCGCTTTCTCGCCACGCTGCTCATACACTTCCTGGATCTTTTGCATCTGCATGATCGCTGCCTTTTCCGGATCAGACGCGATACCGTGAGTAGATTCGATGATCTCGAAGTAGTCCGTCATGATCGAGAGAAAAGTCTGCATCAATTCCAGATTCTCTTGATCTTGCGCGTGCGCGCCGGGCGCGGCAATAAACAACATTGCCGCCGTGATACTGATCGTGATTTTCCTAAATGTACGCATCGTTCTTCTCCTTCAAAGTTTTATTCTCAAAGTGATAATTTGTTTGTGGCTGCAACGGTGTCGCTGTCTTGGGTTTAGCTGGCATGCTCGGCACGCTCAGGCTACGCAGCTGCGACATGCTTGGTGATGGCCCCGCAGGTTTTGTCGGTTTCAAAGCTGCCAACGCTGACATAGACGGCGTCGCAGGTGTTGCCACAGCATCCGACGACACTTGCGTTGTGAACGGCAGCATCCAAACGAGGGCAACAATAGCCGTGCACGTCACTGCCGCTGGCATCCAAAAACCGGAACGCGTTCGCGAGTCTGCAACACTGGCATGAATACGCGCTGCAAGATGCGGCGGCGCGGCAATCGCCCGGTAGTCGCGTTTCAGGTCGTCCAGTTCATCATTCATTTTTAAACCCTGCTATTTGCATACTCAACCTCAGTTTCGCCGTTGCCTTGTGCAACAACGCCTTGACCGTTCCTTCGCGGCAGCCCATTGACTGTGCCGTTTCTTTCACGGACATGTCTTCGAATATTCTTAGCAACACAACCTCCCGCTGTCGTTCGGGCAGTTTTGCCACCAGCCGTCGTACGCGGCGAGCACTCTCATATTCTGCAACATCGCGTTCCGGAGCGGACTCCGGGTCGTGTGGTTCGTCGTCCAGCTGTTCGGTCTTTCGCACTCGATTAAATTCATTGCAGACGTTTTTGGTAGTTCGGTACAACCAGGTAAACGGTGCGGAGCGGAAGCGAAAAGTACGTAGTCCCTTGAAGCCACGGACGAATACTTCCTGGGCAACGTCCGCTGCGGACTGGTCGTCATACAACCACACGCAGGCGAGTCGAAACACACGATCCTGGAAGCGCCGCACGATGGCGTCATAGGCGTGCGGGTCGCCGGATTTGAATAATCTGACCAGTTCAACATCGGAAGAATCGTCCATTCTCAGTAGGCCCCATCAGACTGACAAGAAGCCAATGGGCGACTGGTTGCTTTCTGGTGAGTAGAAAGATCGGACATTGGGCAACACCTGATCGAGCTCGGACGCCGGCACACCAAACCATCGCGCCAGTTCAGCGAAATACTCATCAACTGATGTTGTTGGGGCATACACTCCTCGTCCAACATCCAAAGGACTTGACGACGACAAGATCGGGTAGTCGCCGTAAATACTAGCGCCATTAACTGAGCCACCCATAACAATGTGGTGCCCGCCCCAGCCGTGGTCTGAACCTTTGCCATTGGATGTTAGTGTGCGGCCAAAGTCCGATGTAGTAAACGTCGTGACCTCATCGAACACGCCCAATTCAACCAGCGCGTCGCGAAACTCCTGCAACCCGGCACTAACGGCGGGCAGCATATTGGCCTGATTGTCGAGAACATCGTCATGATGGTCCCATCCGCCAACTGTCACGAAGAACGTCTGCCGAGTCGCGCCCAGCGCATCTCGTGCACCTATGACCCGCGCAATCTGGCGCATGCTTTGCGAAAAATAGCCCGGTGAGAATTGCGTAGTCAACGACGGTGATGTTTGCATCGCATCAACGAACACCGCTTGTGCATCGATCGCGCCGCGCAAGCGTCGTGAGTATTCGCGCCGCAGTATGTGTTGCTGCTGTACCGCGAGAAGATCATCGACCATGCGTTTTTTGAACGCTCCGAAATCGGTACCGTCGTCATAGGCATTGAGTCCGGGCGCTCCGTTTCCAGCCGCATCGATGCTGTACTCGCCAACCTGATCGCCGCTTTGAAAGACGTTCGACCCGGAAAGAGAAATATTCATCGACACGCCATTTTGCAAATTCACGTCCTGCATAAGATCTGCAATACGACCACCCCAGCCCTGTGCAACCCGCCCATTGGGAACAGCGGTTTGCCACTGACTGATCTGGTCGGCGTGTGAGTACAAGCCAAGCGGCAGCTTCGCAGTGCCGTTCTCTACTGCCTGCGCGTCGAATGCTTCGAGTAGTGTCCCGACGTTAGCTATCATCGCCGCGTCGCCATTTGAAAACAGCGAGTGCAATTCCGACATTCCCGGATGCAAACCATAGCTGCGGCCATTGCCGGTTGTGCCGGGCAAGGTCAAGAGCTCGTTCTGCGGCAGCGCAAGGTCGGCGCGAATGCTGTTGTATTCACCGAACTGATCGTTGTCCGTCGGCACCAGCATGTTGTATGAGTCATTGCCGCCCGCAAGCAGGATGCATACCAGCGCTCGATAGCCGGGCGCGCTTTGTGCTGCCGCCGTTCTGGAAAGGCCAAGCTGCAGCACCGTAGAAGCAACCGTCGCCGAGGCTATGCCTAGTGAACAACTGTGAGAAAGAAAACCGCGTCGTGTCATCATGATAATTCTCCTTAATGCCGCACGGCGTAGTCAGAGGAAAGCAGGAACATATAAATGGCTATGCGTACTCGAATGTTTGTATCGTCGAGATCAGTAATGATCGTCTCTATCGCCTGGCGCGTTGCCGCATCCAGAGTGCCTGCGGTAAGCACAATATCCAGGCGATCGAGAAGTGCGCCCACGTCTCCAGCAATATTTATGTACTCGCTGTAGTCGAGAGAAACAGGGCTGAACGGTTCCGGAGCGTCGGTCACAAAGTCCGCCAATATGACGAAGTCGATCAGATTCGAGACCCCGACAATCGATTTGCTGGTCGTGATCTGAAATTCGGGGGCCACCAGGCCGGCCGCCGCGATCTCACCGGCCGGGGAATGTGCCGGAAGAAAGAAGTTGAAAACACTCGGCGCTGACAAAGGATGCTGCTTGCCGAGCTCTTGCACGAAGTAGCCGGTATTCGCGATAAAGTCATCGCTGCTGTTGGCCCCGAACTGACGCAAGATGGATGCATAGCGAACAACCGGCTCACGGAGCTTGCCAAACTCCGCCATTGTAGTGGTCGCCGTCGCAGCTTCCGGATCCAGCAACACCGCGCGCACAACCGCTTGCATATCGCCGCGCACTCCAGAGCGGTCGCCGTTAAACGTCCTGGCCACCCTCTCTATATAGGCCGGGGACGGATTGGAGGTAACCAAACGCTGAATTAGCTGCTTGCCGATAAAGGGACCGACATTTGGGTGATTAAAGAGGTTGTCGATTGCTGCGTCGATATCCTGAATACCGGATTGGCCTGCGGGCACAACCGTTCCATTCAACAAGTTCTTGCTACCCGGCTCGTGCGCCGCGTCGAACATAGCCATCGGCGCAAGAAACTGTGGAATTGTTTTGCCGAAGAACGAATTGGGGCCGCCAAATGACAACCCGGTGAAGATTTTCGCGAACTCACGAATCTCCACATTCGAATAAGTCGGAATCGGATCTCCATCGTTGTCCAGCTGCAATGAACCATCGATGTTCAGCTCGAACAAACCGATAGAAAACAGCTGCATCACTTCGCGCGCATAGTTCTCATCCGGAAATGTATTATTCGCCGGGTCCGAGCGCCGGTTATTGACGTGACTCAGGTAGATTCCCATTGCAGGGTGCAGAGTGACGCCGCGAAGCAAATTGCGGTAGTTACCGAATGCATTCACCAACAACGTGTCGTAGTAGTTGCTTAACGCGGTCGGGTAGACGATCAAGTCATCGACGCTATCGGACACAACGAATATTTCGCTGAGCGCGAAAGCAACCCGTTGTCTTAGCGCATCTCGCCCCGTGACCGTTTGATGCCACCAGGCCAGACGACGAAAATAGACAAGAAACTCGATGTCTTCTTCGTATTCTGCGAACTCGCCTGCATTGCGGCGGCGCACCAGATCAGCAACGACGGAGCCGTGATCTGACATGGGTACGTTGAACTGACTGTCTATCCAGTCTTCCTTACCTTGCCGTGCAATCGCATCGATTTCCGAATAACTCATGCCAAACGTCGCCTGTGCCGCAAGGCGAGAGGCCGCATTAAGTTCGGCAACAGTTGGTGGTGCTGGCGGCTGCGTCGGCGGATTCGTGCTGCCCCCACCACTGCTGCCACCACAAGCAGAAAGCAACAGGGTCGAAGCCAGCAGCGCAGCCAACTGTGTTCGCGTCTTGGTCCATTTCCCTTTGAACATCGTCTTCCTTCCCAGCGTGTCTGTAGAGTTTGTGCGCCGGCAAGGGAATCGGTTTACCTGAACACGACATAACGTGAGACGATTATTGGACTATTTTCCGTCCGAACCGGAGCCCGTATGGATCCCAAGCCACCGCTACCACCCTTCACGCACGACACCGCCGTGCAAAAGGTCCGCATGGCTGAAGACGCCTGGAATACTCGTGATCCGGACAAGTGCGTGATGGTTTACTCAGAAGACACGCGCTGGCGAAACCGCAACGAGTTTTCTGTCGGTCGCGACGAGGTGCATGCCTTGCTCACCCGGAAATGGGAAAAAGAGCTGGAGTATCGCCTGATCAAAGAATTGTGGGCCTATACCGACAATCGAATCGCGGTGCGCTTTGCCTACGAGTGCCATAACGCCTCCGGCCAATGGTTTCGTTCTTATGGCAATGAGAACTGGGAGTTCAATGAACACGGCTACATGGTGCGACGCTATGCGAGCATCAACGATCTTGAGATTGCAGAGTCTGAGCGTAAGTTTCACTGGCCAATTGGACGACGCCCCGACGACCACCCTTCTCTTGGTGATCTGGATTTGTAATGTCTTTAGTACGACGCATACGTGACTGTCGTATCTGTGAAAAGGACTTGCCGCTTGGACCACGGCCGATCATACAGCTGCACCCCGCCGCCAGGATTCTGATCGCCGGGCAAGCGCCAGGGTCACGCGTGCATGCAACGGGAGTGCCGTTTGACGACGCTAGCGGTGATCGTCTGCGAGATTGGATGGGGATTGATAAAGATACGTTCTACGATGAAGAACGTATTGCGCTTCTACCGATGGGTTTTTGTTTCCCAGGCGCTGGGGGAAATGGTGATCTGCCGCCACTAAAAATTTGCGCCACCACCTGGCGACAAGAAACGCTTAATCACTTGACGAACGTGCAGCTAACGTTGGTTATCGGGCAGTATGCGCAGGCGTGGCACCTCGATGAAGCGAAGAAAAACCTGACCGAAACGGTGCGCGCCTGGAAGGACTACGGAGAATCAGTATTTCCGCTGCCGCACCCAAGTCCACGCAACAATATCTGGTTGGCGAAAAATCGCTGGTTTGAAGAGGAGCTGATCCCGGTTCTGAGAAAAAGAATCAGGAAGCTAATCTGATCTCGTACACCACGTACGGGGCATCGCCGGCGACATCGCGGGTACGGATACCAGGGCGTAGCACCCCGCCGATCTTCTCCATCGCTCGCCGCGAGCGCAGATTTGTCTCGCCAACCCAAAACACGACGGTATCGATAAACGTAAAAGCGTAATCGAGCAACAACTGTTTAATTTCCGCGTTGTAACTGCCACCCCAGTAGGGACGCGACAGGAAGGTCCAGCCAATTTCGATCTCGCTGGCGATTGGGTCATGTCCGTAGAAGCGACTGGAGCCAATAACCTCACCACTTTCTATGTCGACGAACGAAAATGCAGAGCCACTGGCAAGCGCTGCATCAAAATACATTCTGAATACGTCCTCCTCGTAACGGTCCGAATCAGGATGCGCTTCCCAGATTTTCGGGTCGGCCGCAGCAGAAAACATCCCCTGCCAATCGGTGGCGACAAGCGGCCGTATGATTACCCGCTCGCCGATTAAGGTAGGTTGCAGATCTACATCGTCATTCATATTTTCGATATCTCCGGATCAATCTTGCATCTGTGCTGTCCAAACCAGATCATACCTCTGAAATTCTTGTTTTAACGGGACAGACATTGATCAGAAAACTACTGGATAAAGTCACTACAGCCATCAGCGCGCCGGCGGCCGGTGATGACGACGGTGAAGCTCGCGCCGCAGCGCTACGCCTTTCGACAGCGGTATTAATGATCGACGTTGCGCGCGCGGATCATGTTTTCGAGCAGAGTGAGTTTGAACGCGTGCTGCAATTGGTCGAATCGCATTTCAAGCTGGACCCGCAGGACGCTGCAGAGCTCGTCAATCTCGCCAGCGATAAAGCAGACGACCTGACTTCCGCGTACGAGTTCACGAGAGAGCTACACAGACACCTCGATGACGCCGAGAAGGCGCGCATCGTTGGTTTGCTATGGCAGGTCGCCTACGCAGACGGCGAGCTCGATAAATACGAAGACTCGCTGGTACTTAAGATAAGTGACTTGCTGCATGTTAGCCGAGCACGTGTCATGCGTTTAAAACACGACGCAAAAATGGCGCTGGACTAGTTAGCGCTATACTCCTGCCAGCTATCCCAGGCTACTTGCTGCAAGAAGCGCGCGTCTGCATCGCTTAGCCCAGCCGTATACGAACCCCCAACCGGGGTCTCACCGTGCAGCGCTGCATAGAAGGTACAGGCAGCCAGGTAAGTCCCGGCCAGTGTCGGATGTTTTAGGTCAGAAACCACGAGGTGTAAATCCGGACGCTTCTCCAAAGCACTCGCAAATGCACGTCCTACCGGCACCACCATGGCATGCAGCTC
>CAYWYT010000081.1:0-9669 GCA_964462665.1 uncultured Woeseiaceae bacterium
AGGTTGTTATTACCGCGACGCAGATGATGGAATCCATGATCCAGAATCCAATTCCGACCCGGGCTGAAGTATCGGACGTGTCGAATGCGGTGATGGACGGTACGGATGCGGTGATGCTGTCGGGAGAGACTGCCGTCGGAAAATTTCCGGTGCAGGCAGTTCGCGCCATGGCCGAAGTGTGTACCGGTGCGGAAAAATTTCCGTTGCCGTGGGGTCGCACCCGACATCGTCTGGACGAAAGCTTTTGGCATGTCGACGAAGCCATTGCCATGGCCGTGATGTATACGGCGAATCATATGAAGGTTTCGGCGATAATTGCGTTAACGGAGTCGGGTTCGACTGCGCGCTGGATGTCGCGTATCCGTTCCGACATACCGATCTACGCATTCACGCCATACAAGGCAACCAGCCGACGTGTTGCTATGTACCGTGGCGTATATCCCGTTTCCTTTGAAATCCAGGAAACGTCGAGAAGTCATTTATACGCCGATATTTTTAAGACCCTTTTAGGCAATAAACTGGTCGAGGTCGACGATCTTGTTATCTTTACCAAGGGTGATCTTGAGGGCGTGTCTGGTAGTACCAACGCCATGAAGATTCTCAAAGTCACAGCAGCAGACTAGCTCTTGATGAAGCGCTGGATCGTACGTCTGTTGACAGCACTTCTCGCGGCTGTTGTGGTCGTCGCGAGCCTGGCTTGGCTAACCGTTCGCGCCAGCCTGCCGCAACTCGATGGCAGTATTGCAGCGACCGACGTCGCAGCCCCCGTCAGTATCGTCAGGGACGCCGCGGGAATTCCGACGATTAGCGGCAGTGATCGACTTGATCTCGCGTATGGGCTTGGTTTCGTTCATGGGCAGGATCGCTTTTTCCAAATGGACCTCATTCGGCGCGACGCCGCTGGTGAGTTGTCAGAAATAGTCGGGCCGGCAACGATCGATGCTGATAGGCGCAGACGAGTGCATCGGTTTCGCAGCAGGGCGGTCGCCGCGCTGGCGAGTTTGTCAGCGCTGGAACGTGATGTCTTGCTGCGCTACAGCCTTGGCGTGAACGCGGGTCTTGAAAGTCTCGACGCCAAACCGTTCGAATATTATTTGCTCGGTGTCGAACCGGAGCCGTGGGTAGCACAAGACTCACTCCTGGTCGCGTACGCAATGTTTCTCGACCTGAACTACGATCGCGCGAGTCGTGACCGACAGCGCGGGCTTATTGCGAGAATACTGCCGGCTGAAGTGCTGGAATGGCTGGATCCGCCTGGGTCACCCTGGGACGCTCCCATGTTAGGTGATGCGCTGGCCGCGAGTGCAATCCCGGATGCGGCGGTCCTGTCGCTTCGCGATGTGACGGTCGCGGAGAGTGGCTTTAGCGAAGCGGGCGCGCCGCCGGTTCTTGGCAGCAATAACTGGGCCGTTAGTGGCGACCTGACCGCTTCGGGTCGGGCGTTGGTGACGAATGACATGCACCTCGGAATCAATGTGCCGAACATCTATTACCGTGCACGTCTGATCTCTACCGGTGCACGCGCGATAGACGTATCGGGTGTTTCGCTACCGGGTCAACCGCTGATAATCGCGGGCAGTAACAGTCATGTTGCGTGGGGCTTCACCAACAGTAACGGCGACTGGTCGGATGCGATTCTGATCAAGCCGGGTGCCGCACCCGACAGCTATCGAACGCCAGAAGGTGACAAGGTTTTCGAAACCCATAGTGAGTTAATCGTTGTCAAAGACGCTGAGCCAGTCGAGTTCGTCGTCCGCGAGACTATCTGGGGGCCAATCGATGACCGCGCCGCGTATCCGGACGGCGAAATCGCCATTAGCTGGATCGCACATCATAGTCATCTTACAAATCTGGGCATCATGGAGCTCGAAACCGCGGCTACAGTAGAAGAGGCCCTTAGCATTGGTAACAGCATCGTCATGCCGCCGCAAAATTTCGTAGTCGGTGATGAGGACGGCAATATCGGCTGGACGATCTCGGGGAAAATTCCGGTCAGGGGCGCATACGACGCGGGTCTCCCGGCAGACTGGAGTAAGGAGCACGGTTGGCAAGGCTGGCTCGCTCCGGAGCAATATCCGCGTATCGTAAACCCTGAGAGCGGTCGTATTTGGAGCGCGAATTCCCGTGTTGTTGACGGAGAAGCCCTGCGTCTCATCGGTGATGGGGGCTACGCGTTTGGCGCACGTGCCAAGCAAATTCGCGATGGATTGTTCGCGCAGGAATTATTCGAGCCGCAGGACATGCTCGCGATACAAATTGACGATCGCGCCTTGTTCCTTACGCCATGGCAATCTCTCTTGCTCGATGTGCTCAGCGATACGACGGATCCGGAGCTGCAAGAGTATCGGCGTCTCGTCGAGAACTGGATACCGCGAGCGACCGCCGAATCCGTTGGCTACCGCCTCGTGCGCGCATTTCGCAACGAGGTAAGACGACGCGTATACGACGTGCTCCTGACGCCGGTCCGCGAGGCCTACGCAGAAAATGTCAATATCCGGATGAGTCGACAGTTCGATACGCCTTTGTGGTCGATAGTGACGCAGCAGCCCGAGCATTTGCTGCCGTCTGCATACGCAAGTTGGAACGATTTTATGATCGAAGCTGCGCACGCGGTCGTTCGCGGCTATGACGAAAATTTCGAAGGAGAACTGGCCGACCGTACCTGGGGCGAATACAACACCGCGTCGATCCGACATCCGCTGAGTCCTGTTTTGCCTATATTGTCGGAATGGTTGGATATGCCGGCTGAGCCGCTGAACGGCGATGCCGACATGCCCAGAGCGCAGGGCGCTACCTGGGGCGCGTCCGAGCGCTTTTCAGTCATGCCCGGAGACGAGGCGAGCAGTCTAATGCATATGCCCGGCGGTCAAAGCGGGCACCCCATGTCGGACTTCTACAGGAGCGGACACGAAGCCTGGGTCAACGGAGTACCGGCACCTTTCCTACCCGGGGCTGCCAAACATGAGCTTATCCTGCAGCCCGCCACGCGGTAAACTATCCGCATGACCGACAAAAAATTTGAAAGTACCGGCACCTATGTAGCGACCGATGACCTGACACTCGCCGTTAACGCGGCGGTCACGCTCGAACGCCCAATCCTGATTAAAGGCGAGCCAGGAACCGGCAAGACGCAGCTTGCACTGGAAGTCGCAAGCTCGCTTGGCAAGCCTCTGTACGAGTGGCACATCAAGTCCACGACGAAGGCGCAGCAGGGCTTGTACGAATACGATGCGGTTGCAAGGTTGCGCGATTCGCAGCTCGGCGATGATCGCGTGCACGATATTTCGAACTACATCGTACAGGGCAAGGTCTGGGAGGCATTCAAGTGCGCAGAACAGCCGGTATTGTTGATTGATGAAATCGACAAAGCGGATATCGAGTTTCCGAATGACTTGCTACAAGAACTCGATCGCATGGAGTTCTTTGTCTACGAGACCAAACAGCTCATCAAAGCTGAGCACCGGCCGATCATAATTATCACCAGCAATAATGAAAAAGAGCTGCCCGACGCATTTTTGCGCCGCTGCTTTTTTCATTACATCAAGTTTCCGGATCAGGACACGATGCGCAGCATCGTTGACGTACATTTTCCGGATTTGAAGAAGAGCCTGCTGTCAGAAGCACTAAACGCGTTCTATAAAGTTCGTGATGTACCAGGATTGAAAAAGAAACCGTCAACCTCAGAGCTGCTGGACTGGATCAAGCTCTTGTTGGCAGAAGACATTCCACTCGAAGCGCTGCGCACCGAGGGTACCCGCAAGATTATTCCGCCGCTGTATGGCGCGCTGCTTAAGAACGAACAAGACGTGCACCTGTTTGAGCAACTGGTTTTTCTTGATCGACGTAACGAAAACTCGCCGAACAGCTAGTGCAGGCGTAGCGTTTCATGCTGATTCCATTTTTTTCCCATCTCCGCGAAGGCGGTATGAAGACTTCAATTACGGAGTTCTTGACCCTGCTGCAGGCCATGCAGAAAGGTCTGGCCAACGATAGCGTCGACGATTTCTACATTCTCTCCAGAGCCTGTCTGGTCAAAGATGAGTCAAAGCTGGATCGCTTCGATCGAATCTTCGCCGCGTATTTCAAAGGCGTCGATGATTCTCTAAGCGACCTTATGCAAGACCTGCCCGAAGACTGGTTACGACAACAGGCAGAGCTCAACCTGAGTGACGCGGAGAAGGCTGATATTGAAGCTATGGGCGGCTTTGAAGAACTTATGCGGGCCTTGCAGGAACGACTTGATGAGCAGGATGAGCGTCATGAGGGCGGCAGTCGCTGGATAGGTACAGCCGGGACTTCACCGTTCGGTGCCTATGGTTTTAATCCGGAGGGAGTGCGCATTGGACAGTCCGGTTCGCGTAATCGCAGCGCCGTCAAAGTGTGGGACCGGCGCGAGTATCGAAACCTCGATGACTCCATAGAACTCGGCACCCGTAATATCAAAGTCGCGTTGCGACGTTTGCGCAAATTTGCTCGCGAAGGTGCGGCCGACCAGTTGGATCTGGCCGATACGATCGACAAGACAGCGCGCAATGCGGGCTTGCTTGATATCCGCATGGTCCCTGAGCGCCACAATGCGGTCAAAGTTTTGTTGTGCCTGGATATCGGCGGCTCAATGGACGATCACGTTCGCGTTTGTGAAGAACTATTTTCGGCAGCGAGTAGTGAGTTCAAACATCTCGAGTACTACTATTTTCACAATTTCGTTTATGAAAATTTCTGGAAGGATAATCGCCGTCGCCATGCGGAAAAAATTCCGACGCTGGACATCACGCATAAATACGCGTCGGACTACAAACTAATTTTTGTAGGCGATGCCACCATGAGTCCGTACGAGATCGTCTATGCGGGTGGCAGTGTTGAACACTGGAACGACGAGCCTGGCTCAGTTTGGATGAAGCGACTACTCAACACTTACTCGAAGGCCATATGGCTTAACCCGGAACCACGCCAACGCTGGGACTACACGCCGTCAACGAAAATTATTCGTGACATCATGGATGATCGGATGTTCCCGCTGACGGTTGCCGGGCTTGATGACGGAATGAAAGCGCTGCAGTAACTATTCGACGCTGGCGCCGAGATTATCGAGATCAGCGAGTACTTCTGCCGAGTGCGTAGCGGGATTCACTGATTCGTAATGCTTCGCGATATTGCCTGCGGGATCGATAAGGAAGGTCTGCCGCTTGGCTACGGTCATGCCAAACATTTTCGTTTTCACCCCGTACGCTTCGGCCGCCTTGCCGTCGGTGTCTGCTAACAACGGAAATGGCAACTCGTGGTGCTCGGCAAACTTAAAGTGCGACTCGATATCGTCAAAGCTGACACCGAGTATCTGCGCATTGATTTGCCGGAACTCGAAAATGCTGTCTCGAAACTCACAGGCCTCCGTGGTACAACCCGGCGTCTCGTCTTTGGGGTAGAAATACAGGACTACCCATTGATCGCGGTAGTCTTCGAGCGAATGTAATTGCCCTGTTTGGTCTGGCAATTCGAACTCTGGCGCCGCTGCGCCAACGACCACCAACTCAGAACCGTTACCCAATGGGCTAATGGCCAGAGCGAGTAAAATGAGAAGCGAAATCGCATATTTCATAGCGTCGACACTATAATAGAAATTCGCGTCAAGTGGGTCCGGTTTGAACAATGTCCTTGATATGAAGACTACAGCAGACAGTAAGAAGACAGCCCTTGTCCTGCCGGGCGGCGGAGCTCGCGGCGCGTTTCAGGTGGGCGTCCTCAAAGCGCTCGCTGAGCTCATGCCGAAGGGCAGTCCAAACCCGTTCTCGGTGCTCAGTGGCACATCAGCGGGCGCAATAACGTCGGTGGTGCTGGCGAGCAAAGCACAGCGTTTTCGACTGGGAGTGGCCGAATTGGAACGAGTATGGGGCAACTTTCATAGTAATCAGGTGTACCGGACGGATAACGCAACGATGCTCAAGAGCAGCCTGCATTGGCTGACATCTATTGTCTTGGGCGGGTTTTTGGTTGGCACCCCCAAATCTCTGCTGGATAACTCGCCGTTGCGTGCGCTGTTGAGTCGTAACGTTCGCTTCCCGAGAATCCAGGACGCGATTGAGAACGGTTATCTCGATGCGATCACCGTGACTGCCGCCGGCTATGCGACGGCGCGATCGACATCATTTTATCAATCTGCCACCGGACTCGAAGAATGGGCCCGTACGCGCCGCATCGGAGTTCGCGGTGACCTGCACCTTGAACACCTGATGGCGAGTATTGCGGTGCCGATGATATTCCCACCGGTGAAAATCGACGGGGAGTATTTTGGCGATGGCGCAATGCGCCAGGCAACGCCGCTTAGCCCGGCCATTCATCTTGGCGCCGATCGCATCATGGTTATCGGTGTGCGTGATGAAAAGGCCGATGAGCAACCAACGCCGAGTAACCCGCAGTCTTCGCCGAGTTTCGCCAATATCGCAGGCTACATGCTCGATACCTTATTCATGGATGGTCTGTACTCGGATCTCGAGCGCATGACGCGCATTAACCAACTCGTCGACGCGGTGAGTCCGGAGCATCGCAACGGATCGCTGGCGAGCATGCGCGCCATCGATACCATGCTAATTGTGCCTAGTCAGGATTTGCGCGTGATTGCGCACAAGCATAGACAGGAACTGCCATTCGCATTGCGCGCCATACTCCGTGGCATCGGGGGTAAGAAGCCTGGCGAGAACCGCTTGCTGAGTTTCCTATTGTTCGAGCAGGCCTATACACGCGAGTTGATCGAGCTAGGTTACAGCGATGCCATGAAGGTAAAGGATCAGCTACGGGATTTTGTCAGTGGTGCAGACGTGCCGCGACTGTTCGCACCCGATTGGATTCAACGCGACCTGAGTTCCATTCACGGCCAATAGTGAAGCGAACTTCTACAGCAGAAAAGCCGCGCCAAGACCAAGAAACACTGCATATCCAACGACATCGGTGACCGTCGTAAGTACGACGCCGCCAGCCAGTGCCGGGTCGATACGCAGGCGCTTTAGGGTCAGCGGGATCAAGAAACCGGCAAGCGCTGCGATGATCAGGTTGATGATCATTGCCGCTCCGATGACGCCGCCGATGCGCCAATCTCCAAACCACAAATACGTTGCCACAGCGACAACGATTGCCCAGCCGGCACCGTTTAGTACACCAACCAGCAGTTCCTTGCGCAGGATTCGGTGCGCATTGCTGCGGTCGATCTGCCCCAGCGCCATAGCGCGGGTAATAATCGTGAGCGATTGGTTACCCGCAACGCCACCCATACTCGGTACGACCGGCATGAGCACTGCGAGTAATACTATTTTATCCAAAGTCGTCTGGAATTGATCGACAACAGCGGCGGCAAGGAACGCGGTGCAAAGATTGATGCCCAGCCAGACCGCCCGTCGGGCAGCACTCTTGGCAACCGGCGCAAACATATCGTCTTCTTCATCGAGACCAGCCGCACTCATGAAGGAGTGTTCTGCCTCGTCCCGAATCTCGTCGACAACGTCGTCCACCGTAATACGGCCCAAGACCCGATATTCATCGTCGACGACGGCGGCGGACAGCAGATCACGACGTTCGAATTCCCAGACGACTTCTGCTGAAGGCGTATGCGCCAGTATCGGCAAAATGTCCGTCGACATGATGGTCGCAACGGTGGCGTTCTGATCTGCCGTTAATAATCGAGAAAGATACAAAGAGCCGACGTACTTATCGTCGCGATTCACGACGAATATCGAGTCCGTGCCGTCCGGCATTTCGCCTCTGGCGCGCAAATAACGCTCTACGACTTCGACTGTTACATCGGCACGAACGGTGACGATATCGACGTTCATCAGACCGCCGGCGCAGTCCTCGTCATACGCAAGAACCTGTCGAAGTCGTTCCTGTTCCTGACTGTCCAGAGACTGCAGGACCTGTTCTGTAACGTTTTCCGGCAGGTCCAGCAGCAGGTCCGCGAGATCGTCGACCTCCATGCCGTCCGTTGCTGCGACGATTTCATCGGTCTGCATGCCTTTGATCAGACCGTCTCGAACCTCGTCAACAACCTCAACAAGAACGTCGCCTTCATCGTCAACGTCGACCATTTCCCAAATAACGGCGCGGTCCGACTGTGGTATCGATTCAAGCAAGTGCGCTACTTCGGCAGGGTGCAAACCCTGGATCAATTTGCGCGCCGCAGCCAGATCGCCGCTATCGTGTTGCTTGCGCAGCTGCTGCAGAATGTCTTGCGTTTTTTGTCTGGCTTCCATAACGGGAGACAGTTTACTGCTTTTGGATCGGGTGGCTACCCAGCTCGTTGTGCCGTGTCAGCACTGGGTCATGCGCTTCGCGCAACGCTTCGGCCAGTTTATCGGCCATATAAACCGAGCGATGTTGGCCGCCGGTGCAGCCGAGCGCGACTGTCAGATAGCTGCGATGCAGGTCATCGTACTCAGGAATCCAGCGCCTGAGAAACGCGAGGATGTCGTCATACATAGCGTTGACGGTGGGTTGCTCGCCTAAAAACGTACGTACTTCCTCATCCTGGCCGGTCAAGCCTCGCAGTTCCATAGTCCAATACGGATTTGGCAGACATCGTAGGTCGAATACAAAATCCGCATCAGCTGGAATGCCGTTTTTGAATCCGAAAGACTCAATGAGCACAGACAAAGTGTCGGCGTTGCGCTGCACAATTCGCTCCCGAATTGCGTCGGCGAGCTCATAAATGCTGGTGCGTGACGTATCGATGATCAGGTCGGCGAAGTCGGCAACGTCGGCCAGCATGGCCCGCTCTTTCGCGACCGCGGCAAGCAGTGCCGTACCGTGCTCCGCTAACGGGTGGCGCCGCCGCGTTTCGCTGTAACGCTTGAGAATTACGTCGTCGCTGGCCTGCAGAAACAGCATGTCGGTTTGAACGCCGCGCCGGTCTAAATCGGAAATGAGCTCGGGCAGCGATTCAAGATCATTGCGTTGATTGCGTGCATCGACGCCAACAGCCAGAAGTTGTTCCGCCTGAGCACCGCCGGAACGCACTTCTTCAACAACCGAGTTGAGCAACGCGGCTGGCAAATTGTCTACGCAGTAGTAACCCATGTCTTCGAGAACATGAAGCGCAACAGATTTGCCGGAGCCGGATAGCCCGCTAACAATGATTAAGCGCATCTTGTCGGCCATGGTTTGGCTCCGCGCCGTCTGCGTCCTGTGGTCAGGACCCGTCAGCTACCTTCAGGTCCATGACGACAGTCGCAACCGAACTATCGATTAGTGAGTCGTACAATTCACTGCTGCTAGAGGCGGTCCGCATTTTTTGCCGTAAGTCCGAGTCGCGCAGCAACTCCGCAATGCTACAAATATTCGCCTGATGGCTCGCATTTATCTGCGCCGGAACCATCATGCCGAAGACAATGTCGACCAATTCGCCATCCGAAGAATCAAAGTCCACCGGTTCGGATAATTTGATCAGGGCGGCGGTATTGGTTTCCAACCCCTTGACGCGACAGTGCGGAAACGCGACACCCGCATCAAGGCCGGTGCAGCCTAGTCGCTCGCGCTCAATAAGCCCCTCGAATATGTCGTCGCTTGAGAGGTGCGGTATTTGACGCACTAGCAGTTCGCTTAGAATTTCGAGGCAATGCTTTTTGCTGCGCGCTTGCGCATTGCACAAGACGCTATCGGGCTTGATGATTTCTTCGAGCAACATGA
>CAYWYT010000082.1:0-9660 GCA_964462665.1 uncultured Woeseiaceae bacterium
CGAATTCGCAGGCGAAGGCGCGCTCAAGCGCCAATTCGAAGTCTTGAAGAAGAAATTAGGCGCCGAGGGACTGTTTGATGAAGACCGCAAGCAGCCACTCCCGGCGTTCCCCGAACGTATCGGCGTCATTACATCGGCAAGTGGTGCGGCGATCCGCGACATCATCAGCATTCTCGGGCGACGCTTTCCGTCGATACCCGTGGTCGTGTATCCGGCAGCCGTGCAAGGTGATGCGGCGCCTGCTGAACTTATCGCTGCGTTGGCCATAGCAACGCGTCGTGCTGAATGCGACGTATTAATTATGGGTCGCGGTGGCGGTTCTCTTGAAGACCTGATGGCCTTTAACGACGAGCAACTTGCACGAGCGATTTCGAGTTGTCCGATACCGATTGTCAGCGCGGTCGGTCACGAGATTGACTTTACGATAGCCGACTTCGTGGCAGACGTCCGTGCCCCTACTCCGTCCGGCGCCGCCGAGATCGTTGTGCCAGATCGCGAGGACTGGATGCGTACTCTTAACTCTTTGACGTCGCGCATTATTCGACTCGGTCGCCGCTCGCTCGAAGATCTCGGCCAATCACTCGACTGGTTAAGCCGACGCCTCGTGCAAACCAGTCCGTCAGTAGCGTTGCAACACTCTGCAACCCGGCTGGCTGGCTTGCAACAGCGACTGAGCAGTGCCGCGAAATCGTCTGTGTCAGATGTCAGTCACCGCCTGCAACTGGCAATGCGCGGCTTGCACTCGGTCAGTCCGCTGGCAACGCTCGAGCGCGGCTACGCCATCGTCGAGGACGCAACGTCGGGCAAGGTCCTGATGTCCGCATCGGACGCGACGCCAGGCGACGATATTCGTGCACGGCTTGCTGATGGCGAACTCATTGCGACAGTTAAGAAAAACGATGACTAGGTTCGCACTTATCCTGTTGTGTCTGAGCACTGCGGCCGTGGCGCAGGATGCTGCGTGGCCCGGTGGCGTCGCGACAATTGATCTGGGAGCGGCCAGCGGCGCAGCACCTATTGTCCAATATGACGACAGGCGCGTGCTTGTGGCCAAAAAGGACGGTCGTTGGCAAGCCGTCGTCGGTGTAAACCTCGATACAGAAGTCGGAAGCTCCTCAATTACTTTGGCGGACGGATCGCAGCGTAGTTTTGAGGTCTCCAGCCATGCATATCGTGAGCAACATCTGGAAGTGGCTCCGGGCTATGTGGCGCTTAGCGAAAAAAATCTCGCTCGCGTTGGCCAGGAACGCAAAATCATTGACGCCGCACTCAACAACTGGCGCGCAGCCGAACTCGATGGCGTCAGTCTCCGGAAACCCGTTGCCGGATCGCACAGTTCCAGTTTCGGGACACGCCGTTTTTTCAATGGTGAGCCACGCTCACCGCACAGCGGCATGGATATCGCGGCGAATGCCGGCGTGCCCATACTGGCACCGCGTACCGGTATCGTTACAGCGATCGGCGACTACTATTTCAATGGCAACACGGTCATTGTCGACCATGGGCAAGGCTACGTGACAATGTATTGCCACTTGAGCGAAACAGGTGTCGAAGAAGGTCAGACTTTGGCTGTTGGTGACAGTCTTGGTTTGGTCGGCGCGACCGGGCGTGTCACTGGCGCTCACCTGCATTTCGGCACCTATCTCAACGGCAATGCCGTAGATCCGGCGTTGTTACTCGAGTCGCCGCCGAATTAAGTTGCTACTCGCTGGCGCAGTCAAAAAAGTCGCAAATGACCGGGCGAAACGCATCCATATCGACCAAAAAAGAATCGTGGCCGCGAATGCAGTCCAGCTCAATCAGCGTTGTATCTTCGCAGACAGCGGCCAGGCCATCGGCAAGTTGGCGCTGCTGATGTGGCGGGAACAGGATGTCGGTCTCAACGCCAATTACCAAAGCGCGTTCAAGAGTCAAACGATTGAAAGCTGCCCGCATCGACCCGCCGTGTTCAGCGAAATCGAACAGGTCTGACGCACGTGACAGATACAAGTAACAGTTGGCGTCAAAACCACCACTGAATTGCTCGGCCCGATTTTGCAGATAAGACTCCACCGAAAAATCGATCTTGAACGGATCGCCTGGGTTGGTTTGATCAGTGGCCCGTTCGCGACCAAAACGCTGCTCCCACTCTTTTGCGGAGCGATAAGTAATCATGCCCAGCTTGCGCGCCAGGCGCTGCCCTGTCAGTGGCGGATCGGAGTGGTCGTAGTCACCACCCAACCACAGCGGGTCGCGTCGGATCATCTCGCGCTGCAACGAGCGCACCGCGATCCCGAATGGCAGGGAACGAGTGCTGGACGAGATTGAAACCAAGTTGCGGGTTGCACCAGGATGCCTGACGCAATAGGCAAGGCCACTCATTCCGCCCATCGAACAGCCGACAACCGAATTCAGGACGTCAATACCAAGGTGCTGCACGACCTTGTGCGCCGATTCGGCGATATCCTCCAAGGTCAGTACCGGAAAATTCAGGCGGTAAAGCTGGCCGGTTTCCGGATTCACTGATGCCGGGCCGGTTGAGCCAAAACAACTGCCTAGTGAGTTAACCGCAATAACGAAAAACCTGTCGGTATCGAGCGGCAACCCGGAGCCAATCATTTCCTCCCACCATCCCGACGACTGGTCGTTTTCGGATGATGCAGCGTGTGCCGATGGGGACAAGCCGCTGAAGATCAAAATGCCGTTGTCACGGGCTGCGTTCAGCTCACCCCAGGTTTCGTAGACAAGTGTGGGGGATTCGAGATGGCCACCGCGATGCATCGCGAAGCGCCCTTCGAAGGTAACGGTTTTTGTAGCTGTGGACATGTACTTCCCCCTACCGTTTGACGTGTTTTATCAAGCGCTTGCGCTTCTGTTCCTGGCGCGGCGTCAACTTGTTGCGCTTACCTTTGAAAGGATTCTCGCCGGTTTTGAGCGCCAGGCGAACGGGTGTTCCCTTGAGCTTGAATACCTTGCGAAATCGGTTGATGAGGTAGCGACGGTAAGACTCCGGGACACGCTCAGTCTGATTACCGTGAATCACAATAACAGGCGGGTTACGACCACCCTGATGTGCATAGCGCAAACGGATTCGGCGTCCGCCTACCAGCGGCGGCGGATGTGCGGTGACCGCACTTTCCAACTCGCGCGTCAGGTCCGTGGTCGACATATCGCGCGTCGCCGCAGCATAGGCGCGCTCAACCGCGGGCAGCAGGTCGCCAACAGCGGTACCGTGCAATGCAGAAATTGTGATGCGCTCTGCAAAATCCAAAAATGGCAGGCGACGGTCGAGTTCACTACGAATATGTTTGCGCTCGTGGGCAGTCAATCCATCCCATTTGTTGGTAACGACAACCAGTGCACGCCCACGCTCGAGAATCAGACCGAGCAAGCTAACGTCCTGCTCCGTGACGCCTTCCTGCGCATCCAGCACTGAGATAACGACTTGGGCACGTTCTATGGCCTGCAACGCTTTCACGATGCTGAATTTTTCAATTGTTTCATGCACTTTGGCACGACGCCGGATACCGGCCGTATCGATCAACTCGTACTTGCGGTCATTGCGCTCAAACGGCACAGAGACACTATCGCGCGTGGTGCCAGGTTGATCGAACACCACCAGTCTTTCCTCACCCACCAGACGATTGATCAGTGTCGACTTGCCAACATTGGGCCGACCGACGACGGCGATGCGTAGTTCAAAATCGTCATCATCCTCGCTCGTTTCTTCTTCTTCGATTTCTTCGAAGTCTTCGAGTACCAGGTCCATCAAGGCACTGATGCGATCTCCATGCGCTGCCGATACTGCAAGTGGCTCGCCCATCCCGAGCCCGTGAAATTCTCCACCAGCGATATCCTGGTCAAGTCCTTCTGACTTATTTACAACCAGAAATGTTTTCTTCGCGTGCTTGCGCGCGAGTTCGGCAACATGCTCATCGGCAGCGGTTAAGCCGCTGCGACCGTCAACCATGATCATGGCGACATCGGCTTCCTGCAATGCCCGTATAGTCTGATCGACCATGAGCTCAAAGATGCCTTCTTCGCCGCCGGCAACGCCGCCGGTATCGATAACCAAATACGGCACCGGGCCAAGTTTGCCAAAACCGTATTGCCGGTCTCGAGTAAGCCCAGGGTAGTCCGCGACCAGCGCATCTCGTGAGCGCGTGAGGCGATTAAATAACGTGGATTTGCCGACGTTCGGCCGGCCGATTAATGCGATTACTGGAAGCATGGGACTTTGCCCCGTCGTAACGGGTCAGGCGCCTTCGTCGTCAGCGACTTCGGGCGCGCTGGGACTCGGTTTCGGCTGGCGCACGGTATAAGCCGTGATGCCGCCCGAGTCGCTTTGCACGTACAAGCGGTCGGATATGACCACCGGAACGCCGGAGATTGCGGCGCTGCCCTGTCGCAGTCTGGCTACCGGCGTGCCGTCAACCACGCTGAAAAAGTGCAGGTAGCCTTCCAGATCACCGACAACAACTGTGGTATTGAATGCGACCGGTAAGGTGGGCTCGCGACGTAGCAGTGACGTTTGACGCCAGCTTTCCTGGCCATTGCGGCGTGCCAATGCGATCACTTCGCCGGCCTCATTCGTGGTGTAGATACTATTCCAGTCCGCAGACACCCCTACGTAAGTGGATATATCGCGGGCCCAGAGAACCTGACCCGACTCGGCTGCAATCGAGGCGACCTGTCCATGGTAGCCGGCAGCGTAGATATCCTGACCTACAACACTGATCTGACCATCAACGTCAGATAAGCGCTCGAGGTCCGAACGACCGTTTGGCGGCGCCAGAACCGAATCCCATAGGACATCGCCGCTATCAATCTGAACCGCCAACAAGCGACCATTGTCGAATCCGGCGATAACGGTATTTCCAGCGATCACCGGAGACGCAGAACCGCGCATTGTCAGAGCCGGCGTTGCTCGTTCAATGATCCAGCTTTCACTGCCATCAAGCCCACTTAGTGCCCGCAGTCGATTATCGATCGTCGCTACGATGACTGAGTTTTCATCTATTAGTGGCGGCGATAAAGATTCGCCGCCGAGGCTTACTCGCCAACGCTCGCTGCCGTCTTTAGCATCCAGGACGATGACCCAACCGTTGGCCGAGCCAACCGCAACCATGCCATTACCAACGCCAGGACCTGCGGACAATTCGACTTTTAATGCCGTCTTCCACGCCTGTTTGCCAGACTCGGCATCAAACGCAACGACATTGCCGTCGCGACTCGCCGCAAAGATTAGATTGCCATCGCCAGCCGGTCGCAGCATGACACGCAGAAACTCTGCTTCTTTACCAACTTTGGCACTCCACAACTTGCGAACATCGACCGTCGTTTCAATTTTGACGAGTTTTTCCGGCTCGAGCGTTTCATCCTTATCACCGTCGAACCAGCTGCAGCCCGACACAATCAGGGTTGCAACCGCAAGACCCGCAATTCGAAAATTGCCGCTCACTCCGAATCTCCACCCTCGCCCATAGGCTGTTCAGATGACTCAAGCTCTTCAGATGTTTCAGGCTCGACTACGCTTTCAGCCTCTGCCGGTTGTTCCTGCTGCTCAGCTTCCGCGACCACCACTTCTGGCAAATCGATAAGCTTCATCTGCACCAGTGCGGGGTCAACCGTTGGGCTAGGCGACGGATCTGTGAGCGCCCGATTGTAAGCATCAGCCGCTTGCTCGTATTCGCCAAGAACAGCGTATGCGTCACCGAGTACTTCGTTTTTCAATGCAGCGAATGACGGCACATCAAATCCTTCAAAAAGATCGACAACTTCCTGCGCTTTGTCCTGGTAGAGCAATACATTCGCCAGCCGCAGGCGACCAATATTCTGCAATCCTTCATCAGCGCTCATGGCGAGCAACTCTCTGAGCGTATCGGCAGCATCCTGATCGCGATTCTGATCCATGTACAGGCGCGCGAGCGCCAATTTGGACTGCGCGGCGTATGCCGTGTCTGCATAGTTGGCGACCAGGTCGTCAGCCACAAACTCTGCTCCGTCCAGATCGCCGTCGACCACATGACCGACCAGCGTCTCGTAGAGCTCGGAAGCTGCAACCTGCGTTTCGAGTTTGCTGGCGTTGTACTGATTAAAGCCAATCAATCCAGCAATTGCGATTACGACGCCCGCGATTACGACCTTGCCGTATTCCGACCACCATGCACGCATTTCTTCAATTTGTTCTTTCTCTGACTGTAAGTCGTCCACAAAAACTGCCTTTACGTTGATTTATCCCAATCGTGTGGCCAACGTGCTGGCCACCTCGTCCATTGCCACGCTGATTTGATCCTCAGTGCTGCGCAATGGTTTCAATCCAATATTGCCGTCCGCGATTTCTTGCTCACCCAATATCAATGCGTATATCGCATTGCTCTTGTCGGCACGTTTCAACTGTGACTTGAAGCTGCCACCACCTAAATTCAGATCAACGCGAATACCATCAATCTGACTGCGTAATTCCTCTGCCAAAGCAAATGCTCTTTGTAATGCTGCATCGCCGACCGCAACTAAATACACATCTGCATCGCGCGCCGGCGTTTTGCCACCGCACTCTTCATAGAGCGCGACAAGTCTTTCCATACCCATCGCCCAGCCAACTGCCGGGGTGGATCGCCCGCCAAGTTTCTCGACCAGCCCATCGTAACGCCCGCCCGAGCACACTGCCCCTTGTGCGCCCAATGCGTCGGTCACCCACTCAAACACCGTGCGATTGTAGTAGTCGAGACCGCGGACCAGCCTCGGATTTATCGAATACTTCACTCCAGCGGCGTCGAGCAAAGCTCGAAGCTCGGCGAAATGCGCGGCAGATTCTTCATCCAGATAGTCCAGCATTACCGGCGCAGCCTCGACAATCGGCCGCATGTCCGGGTTTTTGCTGTCCAGGATCCGCAACGGATTCTGCTCGAGCCGGCGAATACTATCGTCATCAAGCTGGTTTTTCACGCCTGAAAAGTACTTCACCAGCGTTTCCCGATAGCTTGCCCGGGATTCGGCCGAACCCAGTGAGTTAATTTGTAGCTCAATACGGTCAATTTTAAGCGTCTGCCACAGGCGTGCGCTCATGATAATTAGCTCTGCATCCACGTCCGGGCCCGCATAGCCCAAGGCTTCCACGTCAAATTGGTGGAATTGCCGGTAGCGACCTTTTTGCGGCTTTTCGTAGCGAAACATCGGCCCCGAGGTCCAGAGCTTGTGTCGCTGGTTATGTAACAGGCCGTTCGTAATTCCGGCCCGCACAACGCTCGCGGTCGCCTCCGGGCGCAAAGTCAGGCTCTCTTCATTGCGATCGAGAAAGGTATACATCTCTTTTTCGACGATATCGGTGACCTCGCCGATAGATCGCCTGAACAACTCTGTGTGCTCAACGATCGGCAGCCGAATTTCGGCATAACCATAGGAATGCACCAGATCCTGCACAACATTCTCAAGATATCGCCAGGTGCCTGAAACGTCAGGCAGGATATCGTTCATTCCCCGGATGGCTTTTGGTTTCACTGGATCTGCTACTGGTTGAGTATGGCCACACGCACCGTGCGGTTCGAACTATCTGGCGTCGGCAGCGAGTAGGTACTGTTGTTAACCAGGACTTCGACGTTATCGGCATTGCCGAACAACGCAGATATCGGCGGCTTGCCACTGAGCTCGACGGACTGACCGTCACTGCCCATATTATAAAAAAGCCGACGACCGTCAGCATCACTGATTTCTGTCCAACATTCGCCCGAAAAACTGAGTGAAAGACGCAGCTGGTCCGGAGCCGGTGGCGGCACATCCGCGGCGGCTGTTGCCAGCTCGACAGTCTCCTCTTCGGGCTCGGCGACTGCTTCGACGGCCTCTTCAATTTCGTCCGGCTGCAATTGCTCCGGCTGCAGCTTTTGTGGCTGCAATACTTCCGGTTGCGATGGATCAGGCTGCGCTTCTTCGGTCTGCGACGGAGCTGCGGGCGAACTCGCCTCTTTCACCGCAAACCACCAATAGGCGGCTGCAACGACGACGATCACCGTTATCACAGCAATCCACGGTCCCGGTGACATCTCCTGGTTCTCTCTCTTGCGACGCGGAATAATCGGCGGCATCGCCTGGGCTCTGGTCATCGTGTAGTAGTCAGTAAATACATCGCCTTCATCGACACCGACCAGCTGCGCGTATTTACGTAAATGACCTTTGGCGAACACGGGCGCACCAAGCACCTCGAATTCATTGCATTCCAGCGCACGTACTTTTGGTTCGTCCAGATGAAGTTCCTTGGCAACCTCAAGGACCGTTATCTGCTGCTCACGTCTGGCCTCCGCCAATCGCTCGCCACACAATGGGCCTGCGCCTTCGGTCTCAGATACTTCTTCGCTAGATTTGTCGCTTTCTTCGCTCATATTCAGGACTGTTCCAGAATTTTCCGGGCTTCGGGAGACTGTGGGAATTCGCGCAAGAGCCGATTGCTGAAATCAGTTTGGGCTCGTTCGTCGCCCAACTCTGCTTCGATCTGCATCCCGATGTAAAGGACCTCTGCAGATGGCAGATTACCGCTCAAGTAGCGCTGCAGAAAAGCACGCGCAGCCAGATACTCACCGGTGCTTTTCTTCAACAAGCAAAGCTGTAACAGCGCGTCGCCATAATTCGCTTTGTTATTCAGCGCTTCACGAAAATACTTCTCAGCCTCCACCGGGTCGGGTTTTATACTCAGGCAAACGCCCGCATTGGTCAGTGTGATTTCAGCGTTGTCGTTTTCAGTTACGGCAATGGCACGATCAAAATTGCTGATCGCTTCGTCATACTTGCCCTGTCGACAAAGAAAAACGGCATAAGTGTTAAGCACATCGAAATTATTCGGTGCGATCTTCACGGCTCGTTCGTAGGAATCCGTCGCGAGCCGCAGGTTGTCGAGGGCCTCATACGTCAAGGCCAACGTTGAATGCACAATGGGGTTCTTCGGCTCTAATTCGATTGAGTACAAGAGACGGTCACGCGCAAGTTCATACTTTCCATTGCGGTAGTAGCGCGCACCCAATTGGTAGTTCAAATTCGCGGCTTCGCCGGTATCAGCTGCGGGTTTTGTCGGCCCGGTTGTCGTTGAGACGCAGCCGTTCACAAGCAGCACCGCCACAAAAGCGGTCAGGAAATGCCTGCCCTTGTTCATACATTCGCTCATGCCGTTGCCGTCCTTATGTTTTTATCGCTCAGTCGTACCCGCACCCGATCGCTCACTTTACCAGCCAATTGCCCACATGCCGCATCGATATCGTCACCACGGGTGCGACGCGTCGTGGCAATCAGGCCTCTTTTTCGTAAACGCCCCTGAAACTGGCGAATCGTATCCACCGAGGAACGGGCAAATTCGTTGCCATCGAAGGGATTAAACGGAATCAGATTAACCTTGGCAGGCTTGCCCTCGAGCAGATCCGCGAGCTCATCGGCTAGCTGCAACGAGTCATTTACGCCGCGCAACATGACGTATTCGAACGTGATAAATCGTTTTGCGTGTTTTTCCGTGTAGCGCCAACAGGCATCCAGGAGCTCCGCAATCGGATGAATCTTGTTAATGGGAACCAGCCGACTGCGCAAATCATCATTGGGCGCATGCAGCGAGACAGCAAGCGCGACATTGCAATCGTCGCCCAGTTTATCAATGTGCGGCACGATGCCCGATGTACTGACCGTCACTTTGCGTCGCGACAGACC
>CAYWYT010000083.1:0-9507 GCA_964462665.1 uncultured Woeseiaceae bacterium
GCGTATTCGGCTCCAGGCGACCAAAAGTTTCCCTGATATTGGCAGCAATAAACGCGACGGTGACGTAAGCCGCTACGCTTTGGTTTAAGTCATCACGGTTGATCTTGTCGAGCGTGTCATCCGGTGTGTGGTGGTAGTCGAAATAGTAGGTACCGTCATGCGTAAGGCTGAGCACCGGCATGCCGGCTTTTCGCATCGGACTGAGGTCCGCGCCGCCGCCAGCTTTGTTATTGCCGCGCTCCAGACCGAGAGGCTCGAGCAGTGCGTGAATCTCGTCTACCAAGCCCAGTGCGTCGTCCGCAACTTGCGACGAAAAGCGCCAGACGCGACCCGCACCGAAATCCGCTTCGAGTCCGATCACGTGATCTTCAACACTTGCCGCATGCGTCTTTTCATATTGTTTAGCCCCGCCAAGGCCAAACTCTTCGTTTGCAAACAACACGACGCGAATTGTGCGTCGCGGTGCATCGCCACTGTTCAAAATCATTTTCGCCGCAGCGGTCACTATTGCGACGCCCGCACCGTCATCGATAGCGCCGGTTCCGAGGTCCCAGGAGTCAAGATGCGCGCCGAGAAGTACAACTTCATGGGCGAGGTCGCCCTGGCCCTGAAATTCGCCAATGACATTTGCGGACTTCTCGCGCGGATGGTGTTGTGCGGTAGAGAGCAGGCGCATGCCCACCGGTTTTCCAGAGCGCATTTGATAGGTCAGCATGTCGGCATCCGCATTGGCGAGTGCAATCGCCGGAATCGTCGGCGCTATGTCATTGTTTAACATGCTGCCCGTATGTGGAACGCGATGTTCTGAGGTGCCAGCCGACCTCATGAATGTTGCCAGGGCGCCGCGTTCTGCTGCGATGTAATGGGCGCAAGATCGTATGCGCGAAGCGGTCGAGTAGCCAGCACCGTCTCTTGCGCGTTCCATCTCATGATCAACATAGACGATCTTGCCGCCAAGGTCGTCATTGCTCAGGGCGCGAAGGCCAACCAGACCTTCAACACGTACAACCTCTGCCTCTATTCCATCTGCCGGCGTACCCGGGCTGCCACCGAGCGAGGTTGCAACTAAAGACTGCGGAAAAGGAGCGACAATATTCGCATTGAGCACGCCGCGATCCCAATGCGGTACGTCGACTTCTTCCGTATGCACGTTCTCGAAGCCGAGCGAAGTGAGTTTTTCCACTGCCCAGGCAATGGCGGCCTTGTCACCGGCCGAGCCGGCGGAGCGGGGCCCGACTTCCATGCTCAGCGATTCGACCAGATCATAGGCAATAGTGTCGTGCATTGCCTGATCGCGCAGGGCGGCAGCTTCGGCGGCTACGCGCTTATGAATAGACTGTGCCTGCGCTGACGTCGTCAAGACGAGCGCGCTCGCGAGCACGAGCAAGATTTTCTTGAGCATGATTATTCCTGTGAGTTTTTCTTGCCGGGCATCAATAGGCCGATTGCGATGGCGCAGACGGCGAGGATCGCGAAAGCACCGATTGTCTTCAGCAGGATCGGACCTGCGTCACCGGCATCCAGAAAGCCAAATACAAGCATCAGGCCGACAACGCCTGCAGCAAGAATAGCTAAAACCAAGGTAATAATGACGGCATTTTTCATGATGTATCCTTTGGTCAGAGGCTCATTG
This sequence comes from uncultured Woeseiaceae bacterium, assembly GCA_964462665.1. Taxonomy (GTDB): domain Bacteria; phylum Pseudomonadota; class Gammaproteobacteria; order Steroidobacterales; family Woeseiaceae; genus UBA1847. The sequence continues at coordinate 1,634 of CAYWYT010000083.1, forward strand.
GGTGGCCTGCTGTGAATTCAATCAAGTCCCAAAGGTTACCATACAGGTCCTCGAATACCGCCACGGTTCCGTAGTCTGCCTGTTTGGGTTCGCGCGTAAACTTGATGCCCTTGGCGGTCATGTCGTTGTAATCGCGGGAAAAATTATCGGTACTGAGAAACAGAAATACGCGGCCGCCGGACTGGTTGCCAATAAATGCGTGCTGTTCCGGTTTCGACGCTCTGGCAAGCAGCAAGGTTGTGCCAGAGTCTCCAGGTGGCGCAACGGTTACCCAGCGCTTGTCCTGTTGCGGTTGGTAGATGTCTTCGACGAGTGTGAAGTTCAGTTTGTCAGTGAAGAAACTGATGGCTTCGTCGTAATCTCGAACGACCAGTGCGATATGTGCGATTGACTGTTTCATGAGTAAAGGTCGTTAACGAATGGCAGCAGAGCAAGTATCAAAGTCTGGGTGTAAACACTTTCGCGCGTATATAAACCATCGGTGAGTAGTCCATATGCGCCGCCACCTTGCTTACTGTTTACGGTAGCAAATACCTTGTCATTGGCCGCTCCCAGTTCCAGTCCTGCATCGATCAGCTTCCTGACTGACGGGGGCAGCGGCAGGGTAGCGCTGCGGGCACTGCTTAGATGCCCGTTGCTGCCTAACACCGCCATCCACGCGAAAGCCATCAACTGCTCTTCGACGACCTCAATGCCACCTTCAAGTCCGACCCAGAAGTCCGCGTCAGGTTTATTTTCTCGCGCGTTGGCAGCGCGATTCCTGGCGCCGCGGCGGGTCTCTTCATCGGATGACGGTTGATCGCCGACGCCCGAATCGACGCTGATCGAACTCATCTGCAAATCGGCGTTCGGTAGCAATGCAGCGAATGCGGCTCGTGCGGCTTCGATCTTGACCGGATTTTTTGACGCGACCACGACTTTCATCACCGAACTCCTGATTACGGTCAACAGACCTTAATAGGAAATCGTCGGATTCGCTATATTGACTTGCTGGCGGTTTTTTCAGGCGTGCCTGCGGGCTGGATATCTGAGTTCGCCGCTTGGCCGGATAGCTTTAGAAGCAGGGCGAAGAACTCGGATGCGGGCAGGGGCTTGCTGCAAATATAGCCCTGAATATGGTCGCACTTGTGGCGGCGCAGGAATTCGAGTTGTTCGCGGGTCTCCACGCCTTCTGCGACTACGTTGAGTCCCAGTTGCTGCGCCATGGCGAGAATTGCAGCACATATCGCAGCATCGTCCGTGTCATGGTGCAGGTCCGTAACGAACGAGCGGTCGATCTTGATCGTATCGATAGGGAAGCGTTTCAAATAGCTCAGCGATGAATAGCCGGTACCGAAATCGTCGATGGACAGAGAAACTCCGGCTTCTTTCAATGCCTTTAATTCGATAAGTGTCTTATCAACGTCTTGCAGCAACACACTTTCCGTAATTTCGAGTTCGATGTCGGTGGTTTTGATTCCTGCCGCCGAGATTGCCCCCAGAACATCAGCTACCAGGCCGCTATCGCGAAACTGGTGGCTGGATATGTTGACCGACACCGGAACTGTGCCGATTGGCGATTCGGACCAGACGGCCACTTGTCTACAAGCTTCGGTGAGCACCCATTGGCCCAATGGCACGATCAAACCGGTATCTTCAGCAATCGGAATGAAATCGTCCGGTGCAATGGTACCGCGCTCCGGATGATGCCAACGCAATAACGCCTCGGCGCCAACCAGGCGAAAAGTCTTGGCATGGACCTTGGGTTGAAAGTACAACTCGAATTGTTCTTCTTCAATGGCCGTTCGAATCAGGTTTTCGAGATCAAGTCTGTGCAATGATTTGGTGCGCATGGTCTCGGAATAGAACTTGAAATTGTTGCGGCCAACGGCTTTGGCGCGGTACATGGCCGAGTCCGCATTCATCAACAGCTCTTCACCGTTCTTGCCGTCTTGCGGGTACAGCGCGATCCCGATGCTCGGTGTCACGACGAACTGGTGCCCGGCACAGGTGAACGGAGGTGTGAGTGCGTCGATGATTCTCGATGCGACCATAGCGACTGAGTCGCCCGAATCAATTCCGTAAAGTTTGATGACGAATTCGTCACCGCCCAATCTCGCCAACTTGATGTTGCCACCGGCTCTCGAATCCAGATGCGAGACGGAATCGGTGGCGCGTGTGCACTTGGCCAGCCGGTCGGCTACATCCTTTAAGAGTTCGTCGCCGATCGTGTGGCCGAGCGTGTCGTTGATACGTTTGAATCGATCCAGGTCTACAAACAAAACCGCGAACTTTTTGTCTTCTCTTTTTGCGACCGAAATTGTTTTTTCCAGACTTTGGCTGAACAATTCACGGTTGGGCAGTTCGGTCAGTTCGTCGTAATAAGCAAGATTATAAATCTTCGCTTCCGCGCTTTTACGTTCGGTGATATCGCGAACAATCGCCAACACCGTGTTCTTGTCACGCGTAACAAATCGGGTTTCAAGATGAATGTCGAGGCCATCGAGCACATGCTCGTAGACTTGCGGCTTGCCGGTCTCGAGTGCGCGCTTGATGCATTCGAGCGCACCGTCGTCATTTTCGCAGGGATAGAAATGGATCTGTGATGCGGTGGCAAGTGCCTTGATCTGCAACGTATGCGTCGCATCTGGCCGACTGAGCCCGTCCTGAACCTCACCGTTTTTGTTAACAATGAAAATGAGATCGGGAATTGCTCGGATGAGACCGCGCAGGTCGCTAAGCGAGCTCGCGGTCCGCAGCGCATAGCGAACGCGATGCGGTAGAACGGGTAAGGCAACGGGATTGAAAATAATATCGGTCGCGCCAATTCGATAGGCGTGTTCGATCGCATCGTCGTCATCGCGATCAATGACCATGAAGATCGGTGTTTCACCGCCAGACTCATGCTTGCGAATTTTCGCGCAAGTCGCGAAGCTGTCGAATTCCGCGGCTTGGATATCGAGCAGTACAGCATCTGGCTGCTCTTTTACGAACAGTTCGTAGGCCGCCTTGCCGCCTTCTGCAGTCACCGTGCGGAAGCCGAATTGCTGCAATGCATCCTGGACCGATCGGTGTTGACCGGTGTCGTCGGCAGCCACCAGAACGAGCGGTTTCCGCATTATTTGCGTATTCGAGTCCATGCCGCTGCTTTTTTGCCCAATTTCCCAATATAAGTATCTGTAATTGAACAGAATATAGGTCCGATTGAACAGAATCCGCGACTGGGGTCACAGATAGGGCAAAGAGCTAGAAGCTAGCGTGGTCCTCAAACTGCACGCCATTCGCCAGGGTTTTATGGACCGGGCATCGTTGCGCGATCTGGGCGAGGCGTTTGCGCTGCGCGTCATCGAAGTCACCCTCAATATGTACATTGCTGGTGATTTGCTCAATCAGGCCCTTTTTGGGCTCGTCGCAATCGGCACAATCGTCGGCATGCACACGCGAGAACTCGTAGTCCGTGGTCACGGATTCGAGCGCCAGCCCTTTGTGCTGGCAGTACAGCGATATCGTGGCACAAGTGCAAGCGGCCAAAGAGCCCAGCAGTAACTCGTAAGGGTCGGGACCAGTATCGGTACCTCCAGCTGCTATCGGCTCATCACCGGTCCACTCATGGCGGCCGTTCGTAATATGAACGACTGTTCCGGAACTAAGCTTGGCGGTGACTCGAGGCATGCTTCATTATATCGCAGCCACGTCGACAATGACTTGATTGGCATCAAAGCAGCTATCCGAAGCCTTGGCGCCGAACAAGTCTACGGAGTGACCAAGTTCGAGATCTTCGATGGAGCCGGTCCGGACTTCCGACAGCTCTGTGTCTACGAGCAGAATGTAGGCATCTAATTCTGAATATAGCACCACCCCGTACGGCTGCAACCGTCGCCATTTCGCGACGTTTATATAACGCGTTTCATAGGCTGCCGCTTGTTATAGGTTAGAGATCGCCACGCCCATTCCAGAGGACCAAAGCGGTAGTACTTGAGCCAGATCGGGCTAACGATTAATTGAAATATCCAGATGCCGAATACAACGTAATACAACTGGTAGCGCTGTAGTTCACCGAACATTGCGAAGCCGATGCCGAAGAAAATGAATACGCAAATTATCGTGTGCGTAATGTAGCTGCTTAGCGCCATGCGACCGACGGCCGCAATACGCAAAGTAAGCCAACTCAACCAACCTTTGCGGCAGATCAGCATGACTAATCCTACATGACCCAGAGTGATTGGCAGGCGTCCCAGATCGGCGGTCATATAGGCCTGAGCAACCGCCAGGTAGCCAAAATTACTGTTCAACAGCAGATTAACTTCGTAGGCATTGACGAATAAGCCAAATCCATAGCCCGCCGCTATCATTGATAGATAGAAACGCGTGCTGCGCCGGGCATTCAGGATGCCCAGTTTGAGCAAGGCCATGCCGATCAGCATCATTCCAGCGGCATCCCAAAATGTGAACATGTACAGAACGTAAGACTGACTCTGAATGATTCTTTCAGCATTGAAGGCTATATTCTCGAAGTACCCACCTTGCCTGGCCGCGATCGTTTCTTCGATTTCTTCCGCTGATACTTTGTCGTCGTCGAGCCTTTCCTGCCAGCTATCGATGGCTTCCTGCTGTTCTGTGCTTATTTCATTACCGTTGTCGAGGAGGACCTGCGCCGATTCGGCGGCCGCTTGATCTTGCCATTCCAGCATATTCCAATAGATGTCCTTCGCACTCATCGAAGCGAGGACGAGCACGCCAAGCACGATCAGGAAACGCGGTGATGCCTTACGAAACACAAACAAGAATAAAGCAACAATTCCATATCGATACAGAATGTCGCCGGTGAACAGCAACAGCCAGGAGTGGACAAGTCCGAAGGCGATAAGCCAAAGATTGCGTCGAAAATAGATATCGGCAACAGCGATACTCGGGTCGCGAGCTTCAGCGCGGCTGGTCATTAGAACGATGCCGGCGCCGAACAAGATCGAGAACAGGCCGCGCATAGTGCCCTCGAAGAACAATGCATTGACTTGCCATGCGAAGAGATTTAATCCGTCAGCGCCGCCATAGTTATTTGGATTCTCGTAGGCCATAGGCAGGCCGAAGCCAACGACATTCATTAACAAAATGCCAAACAAGGCCACCCCGCGGATTACATCCAGTGAAGAAATTCGATCAGCGGACGCTACTGGACCACGATTCTCATCGCTCATGCTCCGTTCCCCTAATTTTTTCGACGCGTCTGCGCACGCCTTCGGCCGGAACAAATAATTGTTCCATCAAGTACGTCTTGAAGTCTGTATCAAATGGCTGTTCGGCGACGGTTTCACTCATGCAGGTCAGCCATTGATCGCGCTCCGGCGTTGCGATAGCAAGGTGCTCATGCACGCGCGGTATGCTGATACCACCGTATTTTTCCTGAAACAGTTTCGGGCCGCCAAGCCAGCCACATAAGAATCGGGCGAGCTTGTCACGAGACACTTCCTTGTCTTCAGGATGCATGTCGTAGATGACTTTGAATCGCGGCTCGTTGCCCATGCGATCGAAGAAAGCGTCAACGAGTTTGCGAATGCCGGCTTCTTCGCCAGCTGCGAGATACGAAGCCTCTTCGATACCGTAGGTCATTCTGAATAGTAGCGACGGCCGGCGGTGCCGGTGAAGAAGCGCGTCAATTTATGAACCCAGCGGTTCTTCGGGTCGCGCCAGCTATCTGCAACTGCAATAGTGACGTCGCTCTTTTTCTCTTCCAGAACACTCTCATTCGTCGGCGGGAAAAGATGCTGATTGCTCCATTCAATGTGGGCGCGATCAGCTTTCTCGAATAAGGACTCTGGAACCGGTAAAGCAGCCCATTCGGCAATGGATTCAACGGCGTCGACCGGCTTGGTAGCGAGGTCCTCGTACCGCAAGGTATAAAAATTTGTGCCGAGTGCGGGCTTCCATTCCTCCAGTCGTCGCTGCCGCGCGCTCCAGTCACGCGCATTCTTGATGACCGCAGAATAGCTCTGCTTTCTCTTGTACCGGCCGCAGACAACGGCGCGTGGATCGCGTACGAGATTCAACAAATACAGCTCGACGTCTGGCAACAAGCTAAATGCCAGAGCGAGTTCCGGCGCCTTAGAGCTATCGATAAAATGTGTGGCCTGAGTAGTTCCTACGATATGCTGAAGAAGAGCACTGATTCCAGCCAGATATTCGGCATGCTGGTCCTGCAGCTTTGTCCGGGTTCGTGGGTTACTCCAATTTGATTGCGCAGCCGCGTCTTTGAAAAACGCTTTGCCAAGCTCTTGCATCGCGCCGGTATCACCGACATTGTCGCCGTAGATCAGACAGTGGCTCAATTCTTGCCCGCAGGTACAACGTTCGTCGTCGTCATAGGAACGCCAAAGGTGGCGCAGCTGTCCGAGATTGAACACGTAGGTATCTTGCGACAACAATAATGACAGCAAGGTACTGCCGGAACGGCCAGAGCCGCTGATCGCGATGATCTTCACCATCTGAAAATGCTCGAATTTTCCACTAGTCTGACGGCCAATTATCCCGATACTGAGTCGAACTCCGGTCCGAACCTTATCAGTTGCAACGAATGAAGACTACGCATCCCTATCAATCTGGCGTGCGAGTTTTCGAAGTCGCACGCGATCATCCTGACAGAACGGCACTGGTCATTGATGATGAGTCGTGGAGCTATGCGGAGTTGGTAGCGGCCGCCAAAAGCTGAGCCGTCAACTTGCCGAGATGGCAATCAGTTAGTCGCAGCAATAGTGCTGCTAACTTCCATGCCCGGGCTCAGTCGCTCTGCACCGCGGGTCACAACCTGGTCTCCTGCTTCAAGCTGGCCAATGATTTCGATATGACTGCCGTCGCCGAGCCCGGTGATGACCTGCACTTGTTCGACTGTATTGTCCGCTTTGACCCTGAATACAGAAGCCCCTTCGCGGCGTAAAACCAATGCATCGCGGGGTACTGCGAGCACATTTTTTACGTCTGCCGTTGGCATGGACAACCTTACGCTTTCGCCAACCGTCCAGACATCGGGGTCCACATTCAGACGAACTTCGAACATATGTGATTGTGGATTACCAAACGGCACGATAACCCGCACGGATGCTTCGTCTTGTCGAAAATCGTTGTGAATTGCCAGGACTGCGTCGTCTTTGATGTAGTTGACCGTGTTGAGCGGTGCGCGCGCCACAACTTCCAGCGAATTTGGATCCACAACGCGGATAATTTCATCGGCGACATTGAGTCGTTCTCCAATATTGCGTAGCCGCTCTGTGACGATGCCGTCAAACGGCGCCCGAATTTGCGTAATGTGCATTGCGATCTGAGACAGTCCCAACTGCACCTCCGCAATCTTTTCTTCGCTTTGCGCGACCGCGAGGTCGGATTCATTTTTATCTAACTGACTCTGTGCTGATAGATTTCTTTCTGATAGTTGAGTGAGACGTTCGCGTTCCGACAACAAAAATTTGACCCGTGCCTGCTCGCGCTCAACGCGTCCCTGCGCTTCCATTTCCAGAAGCTTGAAAGTGAAATCTTCGAGACGCGCAACGGTCTCGTCTTTTTTGACGACCGTCCCAACCTCCGCGATCCAAACTAATTTTGCCGACAACTCCGACGCTAATCTGGAGTCGAAACGGCTGACAACGGTACCCGGCACATCAACTGACGGCGCGAGCTCACGGTGCTCGACTTCTGCGACAACAACTGGCGCAGGACCGAAGCTCTGAGCAAAAACTGCGGACGTAAGGCTGATGCCGGCAAGCAAGAAAAAGATCTTTCGAATTTGAAACATGTTTATGAACTCGCTACAGCAGGTGTAGAGCCGGAATCGGATACTCGACTCGGCGCCTGGTCGGTTTCGCCCAGGCGCAACAGACTCGGCAAAAATATAAGTGTAAAGACGGTAC
>CAYWYT010000084.1:0-9491 GCA_964462665.1 uncultured Woeseiaceae bacterium
GGCTCGAGACAGTCGACATCGACAATCTGACCGGTTCACAGGCCGCTTTGCTGGCCGAGCAACCGGATGACGATCTCCGGGACATGCGCGCCGCGATATACGAATTGGAAGATGATTATCGCGAACCGTTAGTGCTACAGGTAATGATGGGTTACAGCACCAACGAGATCGCAGAACAGATGGAATTAAAGCAAGGCGCGGTATTAACCCGCTTACACAGAGCAAGGGCAAAGCTCAGGGAAATAATGCAACAGCAGGAAGCACTATGAATTGCGACGAATACAAACAGGCAGTAGGTGCAGATCCCAGCTTCGATGGTGGGGCCGGGCATCTTAGCGATTGCCCGTCTTGTCAGGAGTATCGTCGTGATATGCAGGCGTTGGACCAAAAGATTGGTCGGGCACTCGCACTCGAGGTACCGGAACTGACTATGCCGTCGCTGGATGATGTCGATACGGGCAATGTAGTTACGCTGGAGTCACGCCGTCCCGTCACAATGAAAACCTGGTTCTCCGTTGCCGCGACAGTCGCGCTCGCTGTGTTTATTGGTTTTCGTTATGGCCCCGACAACAGCCCTGCATACGCTTCATTGGGCGATGAAGTGTTGGCACATGTGATGCACGAGCCTGAGGCGCTGCAGGTCACCGATCGAAAGGTCTCAGACGAACACCTGAACGAAGTTGTGCCGGCGAGTATTGCGAACATGGATCACAGCTCAGGATTAATTACCTTTGCTGAGACCTGCCCGATCAGCGGTTACGATGTCCCGCACCTGGTGATTCAGGGCGTGCATGGTCCAATTACGATCATGTTGCTGCCCAATGAAAAAATTTCCGAGGCAATCTCATTGAACGATGAGAATTCCCACGGAGTCATACTGCCTGTGGGCGACGGAAGCATTGCTATCGTCGGTTCGCGGGAAGAGAAGCTGGAAGAAGTACAAAAGAAAATTTTGCAATCGGTGACGTGGGAAACCTAATTCCGCATAAGCCAATAACCCTGTAGGAGAAAGAAAAATGTCGGATAAGAAAGTGATTAAACCTATTGCTCTGGCTGTTGGAGCAGCATTGGCTGGATCGTTCGCGCTTGGTTCAAGTATTGCAAGTGCTGAAGTTGTAGAAAGCCCATTCGCAATGACGACCCTGAGTTCTGGCTTCCTGCTGGGCGAAGAAGGTTCTTGCGGCGGCGACAAAGAAGGCAAGGAAGAAACAGAAGGTTCATGCGGCGAAGGTAGCTGCGGCGGCGACAAAGAAGGCGAAGGCGAAGATAAAGACGCTGAAGGCTCCTGCGGCGGCGACAAAGAAGGTGAAGGCGAAGATAAAGATGCTGAAGGCTCCTGCGGCGGCGAGAAAGAAGCTGAAGGTTCTTGTGGCGGCGAGAAAGAAGCTGAAGGTTCTTGCGGCGGTGACAAGAAGTAAGACTGACGCAATAAGCACTACGCAAGACAAAGCCCGCGCATTGCGCGGGCTTTTTTGTGCCTGAAGAGCAGAAATGAAGCGTGCTGCAAGCACAGACTGCTGCTAAATTAGGGACATGACAAAGAAGATTACGCGTTGCAGGTGGGCCGAAGGCGTGGGCCTCAATTACATCGAATACCACGATACCGAATGGGGCGTGCCGGTCTACGACGATAGCGTGCTATTCGAGTTTCTTATTCTTGAGGGTGCGCAGGCCGGTCTGAGCTGGTCCACGATACTCAACAAGCGCGACGGCTATCGAAAATTATTCGCTGACTTCGATGTGCAGAAGGTGGCTCGCTTCACGCCAAAACGCATTGCGAAAATTTTGCTGGACCCGGCAGTTGTTCGTAACCGACTCAAGGTCGAGTCCGCCGTTGGCAACGCCAAAGCTTTTATTGCGGTGCAAAAAGAGTTTGGTAGCTTCAGCAAGTACATTTGGGGCTTCGTGGACGGCAAGCCGATTCAGAATCGATTCAAGGAAGACAGCAATGTACCCGCTACGTCTGCAGAGTCGGATGCGCTCAGCAAAGACCTCAAAAAACGCGGCTTCAAATTCGTCGGTAGCACAATCATGTATGCACACATGCAAGCCACCGGCCTGGTCAACGATCACGTGACCAGTTGCTTCAGACATAAACCCTGCGCTATTTTATAGTCTTGTTTAAGCCTTGCAGGCAAGGCAAATAGCGAGGGAATTACGATGTCGGACCTTATCAATGGCAAGCCCAGCACGAACTTTTGGATTATCGGCGTCGCAGCGCTGGTCTGGAACCTGATCGGACTGGTCTTTTATGTAGGTCAGGTATCGATCACGCCAGAGGCGCTTGCTGCGCTGACTGAGGCGCAACAAGAATTTTTCCTCGCTACTCCGACCTGGGCGACGGCCGCTTTCGCTATGGCAGTGAATGCCGGCGTGCTCGGTAGTTTATTTTTGCTATTACGTAAGACCTGGGCCGTACCGGTGCTCGTGATTTCCCTGATCGCGATAGTGGTGCAGGATGTCGACGCATTCGTCCTTAGAGATGCTTATGGCGTCGTAGGCGTCAGCAGTCTGGTCATTCCTTCCATGGTGTTTGTCATCGGCATCGCGCTGCTGTTGTATGCGCGAGCCACCAAGGAGTGTGGCTGGCTTCGCTAGTTGCCGACCCTGATCAGAGTAAACGAGGCAATGCCCTGCGGCGTATTGTGCGATATGCCGCCGAGGTAAATCGTGCCGGATAGCAAACTGTGCCAGTCGACGGTAATGGTGCCGGTCGTAGCCGCATTGACGAATGATGGACCGTCTACCGTCATATTGCCTGAATTGTCATTGAGCCCGAAAGACCAGCCCAAGAGTCGATAGATAGCGCCGGGTCCACCTATGATCTCATCTGTCTCGAAGCCGTGCACGAGCACCAGGTAACGGCCAGCCGGGGGATAAAACAAATTAAATTCTTCTTGCGAGGTTGGCTCGCCGCTCTCACCTATTGACACACAGTTGATAAGGTCCGCGCAGTAGTACACGTACATGTCCAGATCGTCATCGCCATCGGTCAGTGCGTCGAACAAGGCGAAACGCACGAACGCCTGATCGGCCGGCACATCGACCAGATGCGGAGTAACGCCGTCGCTGAAGCGGAACGAAAAAGTCTTGCTAGGATCGTTGTCGACAAAACTGAAATTATTATCGACGTCGTCATTCACGTTGTCCCCGATAACCGACGGAAGTCGCAGGCCGTGTACACCCGGCGCGTAAGGACCCGTGTAACCAAAGTCGACGGAAAACGACAGGCTGCCACTTGCTCCGAGAGCGGTAATTTCTGCCGGCGCGGTCACGGATGCAGGTCGTATCGCGAGCGTGCTGTATACATCGCGATCGTTACTGGTCCAGGTCAAAGAACCAAATCGCCACAAGTCCAGCGCTCCGGACTCAAATACGAATGTGACATCGAAACTCGTTGTCGCCCCAGGAGCCAGCGTGATGCTGGATGGCACGACACTAACCGCCACACCCGATGGAGCCACGATCTCGGCGGTATAGTTACCCGACTCATCGCTGACGTTAGTTACGTGGCGACGCACGGTTTGCTGGCCGGCAAGGTGGGCAATAGCAATCGAAGGCTGATTAAGGTCTTCGCCAGCAAACGAAAAACCGGCCTGGCTGAGCTCAGTGCAGCGCGCTGGAGAAACGGCGGGCGACGCAATGCCGCAGGCAAAGGCATCAAATTCATCGTCGCTGACGTCATACACGAGACCCGGGTCAACGGCATCGTTAGGAACGATATGCCCGGCGCCAAAGTCGAACGGATTAGCAGCGGTCTCGCCGTCGGCCAAGGTTAGATTCTGCCGTGCCGTGGTCATCAATGAGGACTTCAGTGCTGACGGACTCCAGTCGGGATTGGCCTGCAACAGCAACGCCGCTGACCCCGCGATGTGCGGAGTCGACATCGACGTACCTGAAAGATAAGCGAAGTTTTCGCCCTGCGTCGCGTTCACTGCATCTGGCGTAAAGCCGGCAATAATATTGACGCCGGGCGCGGTTACGTCGGGCTTGAGGATATCGAGCACCGGCCCCTGGCCACGCGAAGAGAAGGTCGCCATTGTGTTACCCGTGTCTGTCTCCTTCAGGAACAGACTCTTGTCCAGCAATACTGTGACGTCGAAGATGCGATCGAGTTCGGCCAGGATCAGATTGCCATCGGCCTGTCCGATCATGACAGCGGGAATGCCGACGCTACCATCGTCGCCTGTCATTACGATCGGATCGCCGGCGATGTTGTACACAATGACGGCAACGGCACCAGCATCTTCTGCGTTTGCAATCTTGAGTTCGAATTCGCAATTGCCGCGTTGCACGAATGCGATCTTGCCGGAGACTTCGTCGCCGTTGGTCAATGCTTCGCATGCGTCAGACGCAGTGTCCGTATCGTCGTCAACCAGCACGAGGCTGCCTTCTAGCGGCCCGACGGATAGCAGTTCCGGCGTAAAATTGGCTTCGCGTGCAACATACAAGCCAGCAATGCTGGCAGGTGTTTTGATTTCCATCGCCTCGGATGTTGAATTGCCGTCGCGAGTTGAAGCGGCTGCCGTAATTACCCATGGCCCGCCCGCCGGCGAGCCGATGCTGCCGAGACCGGGTCCGTCATTGCCGGCTGCCACCACCGAGAAGACGCCGGCCTTGGTTGCGGCCATCAAAGCGATATCATCTGGTGCAGTGATTCTCGTCATGGAGCTGCCGACCGAGTAATTGATGATGTCGACACCGTCTGCGACGGCCGCATCAATAGCATTGGCAAGATCTGAAGTGTTGCAGCTGGCGCGCGAGTCACCGGGGCGCAGCCAACAGGCTTTATAAACTGAAATTCGCGCTCCGGGGGCGACACCTTCGATGCGTCCTATGAAGGTATTGAATATTGAAGCCTTGACTCGATTACCCGCAGCCGTGGTTGCTGTATGCGTGCCATGCCCGTCAACGTCACGTGCCGACATGATTTCGCCCGCGTCGATAGGGCCGCTCGCCTCGGCGCCAGCGGAGAAATAGCGCGCGCCGATAATCTTGTTATTGCAATCCGTTGCTTCGAATCCTTCACCGACCTGACATTCGCCGGTCCAGTCTTCGAGTGGTGTAAACAGGATTTCGTCATCACGTTTCTCAAAGCGGTGACATAGCCACTGGCCGAGAAATGTATTTTCCGCCCAGGTGCTCAGGCACATGCTTGGTCGGTCGGCCTCGCGTGTGTCTTGCAGTGCCGGGTGCTCCGGTGCGATACCGCTGTCAATCATCGCTATGACTATGCCGTCGCCATCGAGTCCGGGCGTACCGCGCAAACCTGTTTTAGGCTCAAAAAGACCGAGAAACGCAACACTGCGATCGGTGGTCAATGGTCGGATTTCGTCTTCCCAGACCTGCAGTACCTCGGGCAGCGCCGCAAGCTTGTGCGCCTGCGATGGGTGCATGCGTGCAGCGAAACCGTTCAAGCCGTACTGATAGCGGTAGATCAATTCTGCATCCGGCCCCGCTTTTTGCAATGCCTTGTCCTGATCTGCGGCAAGACGTGCGGCATAGGCCTGGACGCCTGGGCTGGACTTGTTGAAACGCGTGCGTGATGCGCCGGTCTTGGACGCCAGCGGCCGCGTTTTTGCGTCGAATTCTGCAGCAGACGGCTCGCTCAGTTGCACGATATAAACTTTGCGCGTCGCTGGCTCTTCGCTGCCAGACAGTCTTATGGCGCCGAGACTACCAGCGTTGCGCAGCTCTGATGTCACATCAGCACTAGCCGTGCCGGCAAGCAATAAGAGCAGCGTCGCTAGTCGCAGTACATTCATTGGTCGTTCTTGTAACCAGCGATTTCGTCGGCAGAAAAATCTACGCCGAGGCCAAGAGCGATGCGATTGACGAAGTTGAAATATGCGACGATCAGGGTCATGTCGAGAATGTCCTGGTCACTCAGTCCTACAGCGCGTAGCTCGCCCAGGTCGCTTTCTGTCATAGCGCCGGGCGCCGAGGTTAGTTTCTCAGCGTGACGAACAATATTGCTCAGCCGAGGTTCCAACGTTTCCAGCCCGTCGGCTTCCATAAGCATTTTGAGCACGTCGTCTTTGACGTAACGCTGCAACGCTTCGGCATGATGGCTGACGCAGTACGGACACTCGTTGGTCGCTGAAACGACGACCGCGATTGCCTCGCGCTCAGCTCGACTCAATCCCGACTTGCCAAACATGAGCGTCATGTACAGGTCGGCGTGATTCGACATGGCTTCTGGGTTCAGGCTGTGCACCTGCAGGATGTTGGCAACCTTGCCGCGTTTCTTGATTAGCTCGGCATAGATTGCCGCCAGCTTCCCGTCAGCTTCAGTGACGTCTATTTCTTCGATCCATGACATCGTTCGACGTTACCATTCGAGCCTGAAAAAGAGAACCGTGACGGGAATGCCTTTAATGGGCGAAAAGTTGCTCCGGATCAGTAAAGCTTTTGAATTCCAAGGCGTTACCGGCAGGGTCGAAGAAAAACATCGTCGCTTGCTCGCCGATTTCCCCTGCAAATCTTATCCGCGGCGAAATGAGAAATTCGATATCAGCCGCCTGCAATTTGTCGGCCAGCGACTGCCAGTCCGGCATGTCGAGAACGATTCCGAAGTGCCGCGACGGAACATGGTCGCCGTCGACCGGGTTGGTGACGGCCGTATCGTCGCTGTCAGCGACCAGATGCAGAGTAACCTGGTGGCCGAAAAAATCGAGGTCGATCCAGCGCTTATCGGTTCGGCCCTTGTCACAACCGAGCGTGCCGCAATAGAACGCGTTCGCCGCATCAAGGTCAGTAACCGGAACTGCCAGATGAAAAGGACGCAGTGCGTCGTTACTCATTGAGAATCCCCGGCCAGCCAGTCTCTGGGGCGCAGATAGTCGGTATACAGTTTTTCCTCAGCGGAGCCTGCCTCCGGTTGCCAGTTGTACTCCCAGCGCACTCGCGGCGGCAGAGACATCAAAATGGACTCGGTACGCCCTCCGGACTGCAAACCGAAAATCGTGCCACGATCATAAATGAGGTTGAACTCAACGTAGCGGCCACGGCGGTAGAGTTGAAACTCGCGCTGCCGCTCGCCGAAGCGATGCTTGCTACGACTCTTGACGATGGGCGCGTACGCAGGCAAGAAGCTGTCGCCGGCTGAGCGCAGGAACTCAAAGCTCTTCTCAAAGCCCGCTTCGTTGACATCATCGAAGAACAAGCCGCCGACACCACGCGTTTCGTCGCGATGTTTCAGATAAAAATACTCGTCACACCATTTCTTGTAGCGCGCGTACACGTCATCGCCGAACGGTTCGCACGCGTCTTTCGCGACCTGATGCCAATGCACTACGTCTTCGGGAAACGGGTAGTACGGAGTCAGGTCAAAGCCGCCACCAAACCACCAGGCAGTAGGTCCGGCGTCCGGGTTTCCTGCCGAGAAGTAGCGAAAGTTTGCGTGCGTGGTCGGCACATAGGGGTTCTTTGGATGAATCACCAGCGACACGCCAACTGCCTGAAAGCTCTGGCCAGCGAGATCCGGCCGTGCTTTGGTTGCAGAGGGCGGCAGTTCTTTGCCGAATACATGCGAAAATCCAACACCGGCCTGCTCGAAGACGTCGCCATCACTTAGAATGCAGCTCAGGCCGCCACCGCCGGCGGGGCGCTGCCAGGCGTCGCGTTGAAACGTTTGCTTGCCATCCAGTTGTTCCAGTTCCGCGACTATGCGGCTCTGCAGCGACTGCAGATAGTCCTTTACCTGATCGAGTTCATTCATCGTGTTATCGCAGCTTCTTGCCTGATTTCAGGTCTATTATTTCGGAAGGTCCGGTTGCGGGCCCGCATTCACCGGGCACGACGTAGTCTACACGCCCGACAAACTTGCGTTGCAGAGCATTGCTGTCGCTAACCGTTTCCTCGCCCGCCAGATTGGCGCTGGATGAAATCAAAGGAGAATTAACGGCCTCGCAAAGTGAGCGAGCTATTGGATTAATCGTAATGCGCACCGCGACACTAGAATGCTCGCCCCGCACCAGCTCCGACACGCCTTCTGCAGCGGGAACGATCCAGGTGATTGCCTGATCGGGCAGCGGGTCGGGAATACTCTCGGGCGGTATCGCAATCCAGTCGCGCAGCTGCTGTTTCGATGCGGCGATCAGGATGAGCCCCTTCGCGGGATCTCTTTGCTTGATCTCAAGCAGTCGCAGCAGGGCGGCTGAGTTATCCGGCATGCAACTCAGGCCGAACACGCCTTCGGTGGGACAGGTGATTACACCTCCACCGAGCAGGGCGTCAGTAGCTCGGGGGATGAACTGAGTCATTCCGGCGACCTATTCCTCAGTTTTCTTAGCGACCTTTTTCTTGGCCTTCTTCTTGGTGACCTTCTTCTTGGCTTTCTTTTTAGCCTTTTTCTTGGTTTTTTTCTTCGCGGGTTTTTTCTCAGCCGTCTTCTTTTTGGCCTTTTTCTTGCCGCGTTTGCCGCGTACTGGTGCGGCGGCCAGCAACTCGATGCACTCCTCGAGCGTCAACGATTTCGGCTCGCGGTCTTTCGGCACGCGCGCGTTCTTTTCTTTGTTGGTGATGTACGGACCGTAGCGGCCGTTCAAAACCTGAATTCCGTGTTCTTCGAAGTCGAGGATGAGGCGATTCGCGTCCTCAATCTTCTTGGCTTCGATAAGCTCGAGCGCACGTGGCAACTCAACGGTGTACGGGTCGTCTTCCTTCATCGACACATATTTATCGCCATAGCGAACATAGGGGCCAAAGCGGCCGACGCTGGCAGATATCGGCAGGCCGTCTTCCGTTTCGCCCAGCTTGCGCGGCAGTTTGAAGAGTTCGAGCGCATCTTCCATCGTGATGTCGCTCATCTTCTGGCCCTTGCGCAGGCCAGCAAACTTCGGTTTGTCTTCGTCGTCCTTGGTGCCGATCTGTACGAACGGTCCGTAGCGACCCATGCGTACCGACATCGGTTTGCCGCTCTTCGGGTGTACGCCGAGTTCACGCGCTTGTGCCACCTGCTCGCGACTGACCGACTCTTCTTTGTCGACGCAGAGCTCTTTAAACGGCGTCCAGAATTCTGCCAGTACCGGAACCCAGTCTTTCTCGCCGAGCGAAACGGCATCCAGTTCGTCTTCAAGGTTTGCCGTGAAGTCGTAGTCGACGTACTGCATGAAGTGTTCGGTTAAAAAGCCAATGACGATGCGTGCAATGTCCGTCGGGTAGAAGCGTTTGCTATCTATTTCGACGTATTCACGATTCTTGAGCGTCGCAATGATGCTCGCGTAGGTCGACGGACGGCCAATGCCATATTCTTCCAGCGTCTTAACCAGGCTGGCTTCCGTAAACCGCGGTGGTGGGTCGGTGAAATGCTGATCCGCGCGCAACTCGTCGAGTTTGATGACATCGCCTTCAAGAACCTCCGGCAGCAGTCGATCGCCGTCATCGTCCTTCGCTCCGTCGTCCTGGCTTTCTTTGTATACGGCCATAAAGCCCGGCTCGACCATTACGGAACCGTTAGCGCGGAAGCGATGTCCTGCGTCCTGATCCCC
>CAYWYT010000085.1:0-9459 GCA_964462665.1 uncultured Woeseiaceae bacterium
CTTTGGACAAGCCCATGTCGATCTTCGGTAAGTCAGCAAGTGCCTTGGCCACCCGAACTTTTTCCCGTGCCGCATTCATGCCAATGCCGCATTTGAAATTGAGCCAGTGAGCACAGGAGCAAAAGCCCTGCTCTGCCCAGCATTCTTTTGCGTCGAACTCGCGAATTAACGTGAGCAAACGGGCCTCGGCGGCATAGATATGACTGCAGAGTTGGGTGATTTGATCGCCAAGTTGCTCTGCTTCCGTGGGGGAAGAATGGGCGTCAGAAATGCTGCTGATAGTGGCTGTTTGCACGGGTCCCTCCGTTGCTTTCTCGTATACTGTGTATTTGTACAGTATACGCTTAAGTCACTGTATTTACGATATAAACCTCGCTTAGATGGCGCGAGCGATGCTGAGATCTTCGATCACTTTCAACCGCAGAAAATGGACAGTATGCGAGTTTGTTTAAACTGCAGGCTAAGGGGTATCAGTAACCGCGATCTGCATCGCGTCACTTCATCCCTGATTCGAGTTGAATCTTAACAATCGCGAATCCGTCTTCCGGCACTGTAACCATTGTTCTCTGCGATTCCACGACAACCTCGTCGATCTCACTATCGCTGGCCGCAGTTATGAGCGGGGCGACCACGGTCACCATCAGGAGGAGGAGTCTGAGCATGGGCGCGAAGGGAACAACAACTGGATCGCATAAATGTAGTATAGGCGTCGGATTTCTTATGAAGAATCGCTATGACGAGGACCCTCATCATGACCGTGCTACTCACTGCAGGGGCTTGCGCAAACGCCGATCAGCAACCCTACCGTCACGCAGATGAGCCGATCGGTACTGTGCGCGAAGTGTATGACGGCCGGCTGTATCCCGATATTCAGGTCAACACCTTCCGCAATATCGATCGCTTGTTTCCCACACGCACGGTTCCACGTGGCAACAGTGTGCTTGAGTTGCCGCAAAGCACGACGCCATTGCAGAACTTCGGCTTCGTCACAAACAGTAAGACCTACGACCTCTACGACGTACTGGCTTTGAACCGCGTCAGTGGATTGCTGATCATCAAAGACGGCGAGATCCACTTTGAAGAGTACCTGCTGGGCAATGACCGCGACACGCGCTGGATGTCGATGTCGGTGGTCAAGTCCATGACGGCGATGTTGATCGGCGCGGCCATTCAGGATGGCGACATAAGCAGCATTGACGACCCTATCGTGAACTACCTGTCACGTTTTAAAGACACGGCCTATGACGGGGTCACGGTTCGGCATCTGTTGCAGATGAGCTCCGGGGTGGCGTGGAACGAGACCTATACCGATCCCAACTCTGATCGACGACGCATGCTCGAAGCACAAATCGGCCAGCAGCCAGGTGCCATTCTCGATTTGATGGCCGCCCTGCCCAGAGCGGCCGCACCGGGCACGCGCTGGAACTACAGCACCGGTGAAACGCATGTCGCCGGCGCGCTCGTGCAAGCAGCATCCGGTAAGCCGGTTGCCGACTACCTCTCGGAAAAAATCTGGTCGAAAGCGGGTATGCAGGCCGATGCCAACTGGTGGCTGGAATCCCCCGACGGTCTGGAAGTCGGCGGCAGCGGTTTGTCGGCCACCCTGCGCGACTACGCTCGCTTCGGCCTGTTCCTGTTAAACGATGGTGTCGCGGATGGCGAACGGGTTTTGCCGGAGGGCTGGATGTCGGTCGCGGGCACGCCGCAAGTCGTAGGGGGCAAGAAAACTGAATACGGTTACATGCTGTGGCCATTGCACGACAACAGTTATGTAGCGGTCGGCATATTTGGACAGTTTGTATTTGTGGACCCGGACAGGAATCTCGTTGTTGCGATGTGGAGTGCGCAGCCAAAGCCGACTGATCGACACGGCGTAGACGAATACACTTTCCTGAAGGCCGTATCCGAGCATTTCGACAGGTGATTTAGTGCATAATTCAAAGCTCGCTTAGTCGCGGAATACGATCTTGGCATCTCAGAAAACAAGAATAAGCCGACGCCAGTGCCTAAGGGCAATTGCTGCCGGTGCAGTTATCGGATTACCACTGGTCGCACGAGCCGCGCAGCGGCCGCTACCAAGCCCGCCCGTAAACACCACCTCTTCCGCACTAGCCAGCAACGAGGCCTTTTGGTCCGAGGTGGCCACGTATTACGACCGTACCGAGGGCATCGTCAATCTCGAGCACGGTTACTGGGGCAAGATGGCGCATCCGGTACAGGACGCCTACATCGACGCTACGCGTATGGTGAATACGCAGAACTCTTTCTACGCCAGAAAACAATACTCGGCAGATGAGACAGAAAGCGTACGGCGAGTGGCCCACGCGCTTGGCGTGCACGACGACGAAATCGTACTGTCTCGCAACGCGACCGAATCGATCCACAACCTGATCCGACAATACCGCGACCTCAACGCCGACGACGCGGTCCTTTATGCCGACCTCGACTATCCGCATTTTAAAACGGCGATGCAGTGGCTGAAAGACGCTCGCGGTGCACGGCCGGTCGAGCTCATCATTCCACCACGAGCAAATCAGACACAGATCTTTGAGCTGTATCGCGACACGTTCGACAAGAACCCCGACCTCAAGCTCATGCTGATAATGCACGTGAGCAATCAGCACGGTCTCGTAATTCCAGTCGCACGTATTGCGCAAGAGGCAAGAGCGCGCGGTATCGACGTTATCTGCGACTCCGCACAATCCTGGGGACTGCTCGACTACGAAGTGCCGTCTTTAGAAGTCGACTGGGCAGGCTTTAACCTGCACAAATGGATCGGCACACCAGTGGGCGTCGGTGCGCTCTATATGAAACGCGGCAGTCTGCACAAAGTCGCGCCCTACCCCGGCGAAAGCGATCCCGACGACACACAAGTATCAACACGCGTGCATGTCGGCACTGCGAACTTTGCTGCTGTTCTCGCCATTCCACACGCGCTCGACTTTCACCAGGCGATCGGTGGCGCGAATAAAGAAGCTCGACTGCGATACCTGCGACAGCTATGGACCAATGAAGCCGAGTCGATGTCGCACATCGAACTCCTGGGCGGTCTCGATGAAGAGTCGTGGAGCGGCATGGGGTCACTCCGCTTAGCAGGCAAACGCGACGCAGATGATGTAACCGCGTTGCAACAGCGTCTAGAGCAAGAGTTCGGAATCTTCACCGTCATCCGTAAGGGCCTTGCAAGCGGTTACTGCGTTCGCGTTACGCCACAGGTGTTCACGACACCGGATGACATGGCGCAGTTGGTCGATGCGCTGAAACGATTGGCTTGAAGATCAGAGATTCGGAATTTCGGAATGAAGCGGATTGATCTGGACCGTGTGTTTGTACTTCTCGGCTCTGTTAGAATTGGACTAGATACTTCGCATGCCGCACAATTCGTCTGAGAACTAATACGGCTGAAAAGCTCGGGTTAGGCAAATATGGACAGTATCCTGCAGCGCGGATTTCAACTCGGTGACCGGCGGATCTATCCGCTTACCGGTGAAGTTCAGGGTCCGAACGGATCCGGCCACTTGAAACCCAAAGCGATGGAGGTGTTGTTGTGCCTCGCGCAACAACAGGGTGATGTGGTGCCGCGGGCCGATATTGTCCGGCAGGTCTGGGGTGACATGCCTGTCAGCAATGAAGTCCTGACCGGCTGCATCAGCGAGTTGCGCCATCAGCTTGGCGATCTCAGCGCCAACCCTCAATTTATCAAGACCATTCCGAAACGTGGCTACCAATTGTTGCCGCAGATACACGGGTTGGGCGCGCCCGGTTCGCAGCCGCCGATAGATACAGACACAGCCAATGACCCTTCTCCTTTAGCGATGCTGATGGAAAATTTGCAGCGTCGGCGCGTTCTTCGTGTCGTTGGTGCGTACGCTATTGTGGTGTGGGTGGGGCTGCAGGTTGCTGATACTGTGTTCCAACCGCTCGGCGTCCCGGACTGGGTAATGCAGACCCTGGTCTGGGTCTCAGCGATTGGTTTTCCAATAGTTGCCGTTCTCGCGTGGACGCTTCAGGTTACCGCAAAGGGAATCGTAATCGACGATTCAGCGATTCTGGCGATGAACCATACTCGCACTCTCCCAGGTCGACCCATCGATTTTGCCATCATCGGAATCCTGGGATTGATCATCAGCTTCCTGGTCTACGATCGTCTTGTCGACCATAGCGTTGGCTCGGTGATCGTGACGGCCGACGGTGAGATCGATCTCCCCAAGCTCACACCGGATGTAGTGGACCCGAATTCAATCGCTGTTCTGCCGTTCGCCAATTTGACCCCCGATCCGCGCATGGACTATTTGGCCATGGGGCTGGCCGAAGAAGTACTCAACCTCCTCGCCAATATTCGTGAGTTGAAGGTACCGTCCAGAACCTCCTCCTTTTTCTACGCAGACAAGGACATCGATCTTGCCAGCATGGCCAAGCAACTCCGGGTTAAAAACGTGTTGGAAGGAAGTATTCAGGGACAAGTAGAAGACCTCAGAATTACGGCCCAGTTAATCGATGCTGATTCGGGTTACCACGTTTGGTCACAGACATTTGCACGGCGCAATACGAATGCGCTCGCTGTGCGCGACGAAATTGCGCACGCTGTCGTCGACTCGCTAAAGCTTGTCCTCTCGCTCGAATCGCAAAATCGAATATTGCAGCGCCCTACCGATAGTGCAGATGCGTATGACTACTATTTGCAAGCACTGGGGTATTTGCGTCGACCTCGATCGGAACTGACATTGGATAATGCTGAAGCGTTGTTCCGTCGCGCGTTAGATCTCGATCCAAACTACGCACTTGCTTATGCGGGACTGTGTGACGTCTATCTTGGCAAGTATCTCTTCGATCAACGAACAACACATGTTGCTCCAGCGGAACGCGCGTGCGCCAGCGCGTTGTCAATTGACCCCGAACTCGCCGAGGTGCACGCGGCGCTCGGCAGCTTGTATCGTCATACCGGTCAATTTCACCAGTCCGAATTGTCATTTCAGCGCGCCATCGTCCTGAACCGTAAACTTGAGCCTGCGTTTTATGGAATCGGCAGAGTCTATATGGCACAAGACCGTCTCGATGAGGCGGAGATGATCTTTCGCTACGCGGTGGATCTCGAACCTGGGTACTGGGGCACACATCTGGCACTGGGTAATTTCTATCTGGAATTCGGGCGACCCGTCGAGGCGATTGCGCCCTTTCAACGAGTCACGGAATTGAACCCGGACTATGCAATGGGCTTTAACAATCTCGGTGCGGCGTACTACAACTCGGGCAACGTCGAGTTTGGCGAAAAGGCCTATCTGCAATCGTTGCAGATCGAACCGACCGAACTCGCGCTATCGAACATCGGAGTGATGTACTACAACACCGGACAATTTGATTCCGCCACCGAAATGTTCCGCCAAGCTACCGTGATTTCACCGCACGACTACACGTTGTGGGGTCGGCTCGCGGCGGCATCTCGATTCGTGTCCGGACTGCAAGAGGAAGTGCCACAAAACTTCGGCCGGGCTATCGAACTCGCCGAAGCGCAGCTTGCGACCAATCCGAATGACGCCAGAACGCTCGCCTTTATTGCGTCGTACTACGCCAATGTTGCGGACGAAGAAAATGCACGTTTAGCCATCATACGGGCGATGGAAATCGGCCCGAATGACCCTCACGTTCACTATTTTTCGGCCCAGGTAAGCGCGATCCTCGGCGACGACGATAACGCCCTTAGAGACCTGGAACGCGCTGCAGCCCTTGGATATTCGATGGATGCGATAGCGAACGACCCCGATTTCATCCGATTACATCCAAACCCGCGATTCCAGTCTATTCTTAACTAAATACATGGCTCGAAATCGAGCTGCAAAGGGAGCGGAATAATGAACAATCAAAAAGTGAAGCGGACGTTGTCTATCGCAGGGGCGCTACTGATAAGCGTGCTACTCGCGGCTTGTTCGTGCGAGGAGTGCTCTCAACTGAACTGCGGCGACGGCACCATGGAACAAATGCAAAGCGGGGTGCGAAATTGTGTCGTGACGCCAATAGCTTGTGGAAATGGCGCGCACGAGCAAGCAAGCGGGGGCCAGCGTGAATGCGTACCGATCAATTCCGACAATATTCTTGAGTGCGGAGACGATACGCACCAGCAGGAACAAGCAACGGGTGGCCAGCGAGAATGCGTGTTGGGTCCATCGAGCTGCCCCGCCAGTGACGATGAGATTCTCAATGAAGATGGAACGACGAGTTGTAGGCCCGAGCCGTTATTTTGCGCTGAGGGAACGCACGAACAGGCGACCGGCGGCCAAAGAGAGTGCGTTCTGAATGACGCGAATCTTGCGTGTGGCGATGGAACGCACGAACAGGCGACGGGCGGACAGAGAGAATGCGCTGTAGGTGACCCTTAGTGCGGCGCTACGATTAAGGAATCATCAGACCTAATGCAAGAATCGCTGCACAAGCTGGGTAGGTAACCGGATCTGCTCCGGTGCATGCGGATATCGCCCACGGTGCTGGATCGAAATCACCGCCGCCGGAGACGACTAAAATCCGTTCCGGCGCCGGTAATACTTCTACCAATCGAACAAGCGATGACAGTGGCACGAATATCTTCATGTCTGCCGATGGCAACTCCATCCATTCGCCTGCAGCGGATGCGCTCGTACCGCCCTGGCGTTTCCTGAATCGCGGATCGGGCGCTGCGTATTCGTGGACGAGTATCGACCTCTCGAACGACCGCACCCGAAGGTCATCAATGGCACTACTCGATTTTTTTTGCGGGCCACGAATGAGGCTGGCTCCGACTGGGGTGGCTTCCGTCTTTGTTATGCGCACCGTTACAACCAAATATTGAACTGCCAGTAGGTCGCTGCTCTCAAATTCCGATCGTGCGTTGACGGCTGCTGAAGTCGTGCCATTCAGTTCGCGCACAACGTCACCGGGCTCACCACTTTCCGGCGCGCAAGCGACGGACGCGAGCAAAATGATTCCAGCCAACGTCCAGTGGATCGCTCGAGAGCTGCGGCTGTTCTTGTTTGCTTCTTTTATCATAGTTTCAATCTATAACGCTTCGAGGGCAACAAGCGACATACAATCGCCGTCCAGACATTTTCCGTAACGCCAGAAAATACGCCGATTGCACGCCGGTCCGAAATCGGACCACTCGTTATGTTGCGACGGCCCCATAATGCAGCCGGCTGGTCCGGTGGGATCTATGCGCCAAATGTCGTAGGCAGGCGTTGCGATCACGCAGTAACTCGCGGGCAGTCCGATATCGGGCGCTTCCGCTACGCAGGCCGCCTTACCTTGGAAGGTATTACCCATCGTAGCTTGCGGTCCGTAAATGCCGACGTAGGCCACGTTGTATTCGTCGCGCAATCCGATTACCGCGTGCCCAAGTTCATGCACGGCTGATTTGTCATACCAGATCTCCGTGGAGAATTGGGTACCGTTTGTGCAATCCCACATTTCTCTCGAATGCGCGTAGACCATGGTATCGGCGACAACCTGAATCCCGTCGATATCGTCAACATCATCGCCATACGTGAAGTCGCAGTTAAACTCGTCGAACTCGCCGGTTTCCGGTGAGTAATAAAAATTGTACAGGCCACGCCACTCCCGAATGGCGGCGTAGTCGAAGAAAATACCATCAACCAGGTCATCCAGAATCAGGCGAAAACTTGACCAGGGATACGGATAAATGTCGTTCATCAAGTCCGGGTCCGGGACAATGACGACGTCGATTGCTTCCAGTGGATTGAGATTCATGCGGATCGGAATCGGACTGCCTGCAATGGGATAACGGCCAGTTGCAAAGCGATACGTCTCGGTGCGAGTGGTGCCGTTCCAAAGAATGGCCCTGCCCTCAAACTCGACCATTTTTCCGTGGCCGGACCAAGGTGCCTCGTAGGTACATTTTAAATTGCTCGCTGGGAATACGGGATCGCAGATCTGAACCAGAAAGAGTGGCGACTCCTCGGTCTCACTGCCGTCAACCGGGTCGATCACGAAGCGCTTCATGCGCAGTTCAATTCGGTCGATCACCCCGGTCGCTGACGCTTTGAGCGTGACGGAATTATAAATCGAGTGCATGGGCTCATGCGACGTTTTTAGATCAGTATCGCAACCTGCAAGCAGAAGTAGCAGGCCGCTTACAGTAAGCGCCCTAAGCAAGTAACTCTCTGGAATGACGAAATATAGCCGCACAGCATCCTCCCAGAGTTAATTCTAGTACATTATTCAGGACATTGTTTTTCTTCGCTTGTTTGGGAGGTACTGGCTATCAGTGATCCGCTACCAGTAAATCAGGATGCACGCCAAACCAAACATCTGCATTCTGCTGTGCGCTGGCGAGCTCCTCCGGCGACAGCTCAGAGGCTACTTGGTCGAGATCATCCTTTGCGTTGAGATCGCCTAGCTGCATCGCGATCTGGTTCCAGGTATAGGCCTCGACGAAGTTCTGTTCCACACCACGCCCTTTTTGATAACTCTTGGCAAGGTTGGTTTGTGCCTCAACGTAGCCTTGCTCAGCTGCCATGCGATACCAGTTCACCGCTGCCTCGTCATTCATCGGAACGCCCCAGCCGTTCGCATGCATCAAGCCAAGACTGAACTGCGCTTCGCTGTGTCCCTGCTCGGCCGCACGTCCGTACCACTGCAATGCCAGTTCATCGTTCATCGCAACGCCAAACCCGTTCGCATACAGCCGCCCGACGCAGAACTGTGCTTCTGCGTTGCCCTCTTCAGCAAGTGGTTGGCATTCCGCCAGAGAGGTTTCGTAATCGCCTGCGAAGTAGGCCGTCAAGCCGGCTTCAAGATCCGCAGCCAAGGCAAGGCAAGGCAACAGTAGAAATCCAACAACAATCAGTATCCGAACCGACAAAAGCATGGAATTAACCTCCAGGCAGCTCCCCTACTCAAAGCGAAGCAGAGGTTGCTATGTATTTCCTCAAACACCGGGCGAAATGACAATCCGGAGTACTACCTAGGAGATTCACATTGAACGCTTTAGCGCCCCTGCAAAATCCTGTAAGTTAGCTGGATGAGTCGATTCATCGACGAATTGCAGCGCCGCAACGTCATTCGCGTTGGCATTGCGTACCTGGCCGTCGCCTGGCTTGTTCTGCAGGTTGGCGAGACGTTATTGCCGGTATACGGCTTCACGAATGAAGCGATTCGCAATCTGGTCGTCCTTCTGGCTATCGGCTTTGTCTTTGCGCTTATTCTCTCGTGGTCACTCGAGTGGTCGCCGCAAGGAATTATCAAAGAATCCGCGGCCGACGAAGCTGCGCCAGCGGAGAAACCGGGTTTTCGCCGTCTCGACCAGTTCATCATTCTGGTGCTGACTATTGCACTTGCGCTTTTCGTGCTCGACAAGTTTGTGCTGGACCCACAGAGGGATGCCAGGGAAGTTGAAGCCGCAACCGAGAAAGGCCGCATTGATGCGTTGGTTGAATCATTCGGCGACAAGTCCATCGCTGTGCTCGCCTTCGC
>CAYWYT010000086.1:0-9375 GCA_964462665.1 uncultured Woeseiaceae bacterium
CCAGCACGTCGTCCTGGCCGTTAGGATCATCCGGGTCCATGCCGAAAGGATTGTCTTCAGAGATGCGCTCCGCATCGACTTCACCAAACTTGCCGTCCTCACCCGGGTAACGGAAGGTCCAGTGCCATTGCTGCCCTACCGCTTCAACAACGTGCGCTTCTTCTGGAACATTAACGAATTGTGCCCAGACGAACAGTCCGGGTGTCAGCATGGCTGCAACGCCGACTGCGGTCAGTAACGTTAGCCAGTTCTCAAGCTTTGCGTTTTCAGGCTCGTAGGTCGCTCGCGCGCCCTTTTTGTGGCGGAATTTGATGACGCAATACGCCATGAATAAATTGACCGAAACAAACACAAGACCAGTAACGTAAAAGGTAATGTCCATCGTCACATCGACCATTGCCCAGTTAGAGGCCAATGGCGTAAACCACCAGGGACTTAGAATGTGAAAAACGATGGAACCGACGACGAGTAGGATCAAGACAACAGCGAAAGGCATACTTCATGCATCCTTATTTATTGTTCGAGCAACATTGTCGGGACAGTGGTGTGACCCCTGCCGATATTATTATTAGTGTTTCCGGGCTCGAGGATAGTTGAATAAGCGCCTGATTTCCACACTCATGGCACCTGTAGGGGGGCCTTCAGGCCCGAATGGATTCGCGGCTGAAGCCGCACCCACAGAAGGTGATGCCTACATAATCTCGTCGATGTCGTCGCGAACGGTCTGCTCTGCCTTTTTCAGATCGGATTGAATATCGACCAATTCCTGCTCCAGCGTCTCAGTCGACATCGCTGTTTTGAGCTTCCAGTCGAACTGTGGCACCGCAAATGCCTGCTGCGGCGGCTCTGTAATGCCGACCTCTGGCTCTGGTTTTGAGAGATTCACAACAGCGACGATCGCCAGCGTGGCAGCTACCCCTGTCAGGCTGCTGGCCCACCAGAACGCTGTCGATTGCCTGCTCTTTACAGGCGCTCTACCCTCCTGACTGACGCTCTGCAAAGAGGCTTCAATTCGATTGTCGAGGTCCGGCGAGATCAGGACCTCGATCTGATCCGCATCTTCGCGCAGGCGTTTCGCTAACTTATCCATAGGCTTTACTCGCTTTCTTCACGGACGTGCTGTTCAGATCAGCATCCAGCTGTTTGCGCGCGCGAAGCAGATTAACTTTGGTCCAGGAAACCGACCGTTCCATTACTGCGGCAATATCATTCACTGACATGTCCTCTACATAACGCAGCCACATCGCGGTATACACCTCGTCGTTCAGCACCCGTTTGGCACTTAGCCAGAGGTTTTCCCGCTCATTCGCGGCAATGCAGAGCTCCAACGGACCGCCTTCTGCATCGCCAAGCTCGTCGATTTGGCCAACTTCGACTTTGTCCCTGGGCTCTGCCGCACTTATCCGGGATAAATTGTTAATCGCAATCCGGTACAACCAGGTACTGAAACGCCACTTGGCGTCATAACTAATGATGTATCGATACGCATTAATCAATGTG
Organism: uncultured Woeseiaceae bacterium; assembly: GCA_964462665.1. Classification (GTDB taxonomy): domain Bacteria; phylum Pseudomonadota; class Gammaproteobacteria; order Steroidobacterales; family Woeseiaceae; genus UBA1847. The sequence continues at coordinate 1,501 of CAYWYT010000086.1, forward strand.
TCCTGCAATGCGTCTTCCGCATCGGCGAAGCTCGGTGTTCTGGTGACAAGAAATCGCAACAAGCCATCCCGATATACAGATACAAGCTCTGTATAGGCTCTTACCGATCCTCGTTTTGCGGCGGCAATTAGTGCCGTCTCATTGCTCACGCCAGCCCTGCCCCCTCGCTGCGAAGAACCCAGTGAAAACTTCAGTCGATTGCGTTGACCAGGACCTCAGGATCCATCTCAACTTTGACGGTCAGCGTTGCCCCGTCGACGTCGACTGTAGCGCCATTCAGAAATTCTGTTAGCTCTGGATCGATCTCGTCATTGAACGCCGCCAGGCTAATCAAGCCGCGCACGATGCTGGCGAGCGAACTGGCCATTCCCTCTTCATTTGCGACCAGCTGTGCTTCTACTGCGAGCAAACCTTTCTTATCAGAGACGAGTAGCGCGAGCTGTTCGGTATTGCGCAGCATGTTCGAGTCCCAGCCCAGGTCATCACCAATCTCATTGGTTTGCATACCTGCCTGAACGAAACCCTTCTCGCCCCGCAATACGATAAGCGTGCCGCCATTATCGTAGTCGCCCGGAATACGTCCGTTGCTGCTGAAGATTTGTTGCATCTGCTCCTCGCTGGACGTCACGATCAGCTTGTCTTTGATCGCTACGCTCAGGAAAGCGCCGTTATCGAAAGAGTTATTGTCAGGACCATCTAACTCCTCCCTGATCTGATAGTAAGCCTTGCCCTTGTGCTCAAGCATATTGAAATCGCTCGCCGCAGCACCGACAGCTACGACGCGGTCCTGGGTTTGCTGGCTAAAGTCACCGTCGATAACCACGAGCATGCCACTGTCTGGGGTAGACAGAGCGGTGATTACGTTAGCTTCCTTATCCGCATCAAAGCCAATCTCCTTGCGCAGCTCATCGAATACTTCGGCTTCGAGCCAGGCGTATAGCTGCTTGCCGGCGTCACTTGAGCGCATTTCGACAAGATCGACGTGGGCGTACCAGCGTGCTGCGGGCAAGTCGCCGCCGCTTAGCTCAGCACCTGCAGAGACCGGCAGGCCGACAAACAAAATACATAGAAATAATCGCACTTGGTGCATGCTGCTGTCCTCAAAAGTGAATCCAATACCTGCTTATAGTGCGGTCAGCTCGATTTGGTTACATCGCCGCCGGGATCAGCTGTCGCCTGGCTCCGACTTGTAGGTCAGATGACTGACCAGCAATGTGACCAGAGCGCCGACGAAGAAGCCCGGAATGGCTTCGTATAAGTCGTAGCTATGCTGCTTAAGCAGCGAAACCCAGATGACACTGGTCAAAAAGCCAGCCGACATCCCCGCGGCGACTCCAGTACCGGTCGTTTTCTTATAATAGAGCAGGCTCAGCACGACCGGCCCGAACGCCGCGCCCAAACCCGACCAGGCGAACAGGACCAGCCAGAAAACGAGCTGCTCCATCTTGAACGCCAGTGCCACACCCAGGGCTCCGATCAGCAAGGTCGCGACCTTGCCGTAAATCGCGAGCTGATGATCGCTCTTCTTACTGCCGAGTATTTGTTGCATCGTGTCGCGCACGACCGCCGATGATGCCAACAGCAATAAGGAATCCGCAGTGGACATGATTGCGGATAAAACGATGACTAACAGGACGCCGGTGATCAATGGTGGGAAAAACGCCGTCGATAAAACAGGGAAAATGGTTTCGGGGTCTTCGAGACCTGGAAACAGCGCCCGACCGGCGATGCCGGCCGTAACAGCGCCGATACCGAAGCAAATCATGACCAGAATCGACACCCAGCGCGCTTTCTTCAGCTCATTTTCGTCGCGACATGACATGTAGCGCACCAACAACTGCGGCACGCCCAAAAATGGCAGGCCAATGCCAAGAAAACTAATGACCGCAATCCAGCCAGCGACGCCGTCGTTCGTAAACGAGAAAAAGTCGAGCAGTGCCGGATCCTGAGCCATGATGTTTGAGCTGATCGAGCCCCATCCTCCGCCGGCGTAAATCGCCACCAACGGCACGATGATGAGTCCAAGCAACATGAGCACACCCTGCAGAACATCGGTATACGACACAGCTTTGTATCCACCGACAAATGTGTAGGCAATGATTATCGCCGCGCCCACGTAGATGCCAGAATCGTAAGCGAAGTCAGTAAAGCTGCTGACCGCCTTGCCTGTCGCAATCATCTGAGCCGCGATGTAAACGGTGACCATGCTGAGAATAATGATGACGGCGATACCGCGAATCAGATGCCAGCTGTCCTTGAACCGTGCGGCCAACACATCCGGCACTGTTATCGAATCGGTTGCGTCACTCATGCGTTTTAGTCGCTGCGACACGTATATCCACGACAACGCCACACCGGTGACTTCGCCTACAACCACCCAATAAGCTTTGGCACCGACCAGATAGCCCATGCCTGTAAGGCCAAGGAGTAACCAGCCGCTTTCGCCAGTGGCGTTAGTGCTAAATGCCACCACCCAATAGGGCAGCTTTTTGCCTGCAAGGTAATAACCGGCGAGCGTGTTTGACTCGCTTCTGCTCCAGAGCGCGAGCCCCGCAAGCAAGATCAAATAGCAGATGACGACAATAATAATCGGATCCATGTCGTTACTCTCCCAGCATGCCAATAGGCCCGCCCGGCGGCGGTTTTATCGGCACGATTGTGTCAACGCTGGTCGGATCAGCACGCATACGTTCGATTTGTAGTCGCGCGAGCGCATGCTTTGGCTGCGCCCCTATGGGAGCGGTTTCTGTGGAAGCTGCTTCTGTGGGGGCGGCTGCAGCCGCGATCAGCCAGTCATACAGTTGATTAATCGTCGCCAGCGCAGTCGCGCGAACATCAGAATCAACAGCAGGATTAACTGCAAGCTGCATCAACTTCGCTAACACGATGTCTCCTGTCAATCTCTGCATCTCGGCGTCATCGACTTCATCCAGCCACGCCACCGCGAGCAAGCGCTCGGTAATTTCTGAAAACCCGGGCTCACCACTACGAGACATACGTGCCGCCCTTGTTGGGTTTAGCAATACGTCGAGCGTCATGGAAACGGCGCTGCGTGCTGGCGCGAGCTCATCGAAAACAACACCGGTGTTGCCGACAAATGTTTCACGAGACTTCGGATGACCCGGCGGTCGCGGCGGAATATTGGCCAATAACTCGGCCGGCAGTCGCAACACCAGCGGATCCAATGTTGCGAACAAAGCGTCGATCGCTTCGCGCTGCCGGTCCGCTGCAACCGGCGTAATCGTGTCTTGACCATCACCACGCAGCGCGTAATCGAAATAGCTGCCGCCAATTAACTTACCTACTGCCTGGATCTGGAACCGGTGCAACAAATAGATTGGCACCAGCACCTCTTCAAGCGTTGCCAGCGGTCTGCCGTCGCGAATATTTGCCTCGGACATGCCATCTAAAGCGTGCACACGAAGTCGCAAGAGATGACTCAATTCTTCAATTGCATCAGCACCGTTGTCCCAGAGATTACCATCAGGATGTGCCGACGAAATTGAGCGCGAGTCAGAGTCCGCCACGTACTTGTAGCCCAGTTTGATGGTCTCATCCATGATGGCTCGTCTTGCTGCGTCCGCATCAACATCGTCTGCGAAATCCTGATACGCGAATAACACCGTACGTTTGTCCCAGGACCCGATTTTGTCGTCATAAGACTTGGAAAAATCCAGCTCTCCATCGTCGCCAAACGTAACCAGCGGAAATGGATAGTCCATTACCGACGCACGCTCCTGTGTACTTGCAGCAAAATTGTGTTCGAAACCGATCGTGTGGCCGACCTCGTGCGCCGACAGCTGCCGAATGCGCGCCAGCGATACTTCGAGCATTTCGTCGGGAATGGTCTCGTCACCATAGGGTGCCAGCAGGCCTTCAACGATCAGGTAGTCCTGCCGCACTCGCAGCGATCCAAGGGAAACATGCCCTTTCATGATCTCGCCGGTACGGGGGTCCACAACCGAATCGCCGTACGACCAGCCGCGCGTCGATCGGTGCACCCATTGAATGACGTTATAACGAACGTCCATCGGGTCGGCACCGTCCGGTAACAGTTCGACCTGGAAAGCATCTTTGTAGCCAGCTTCTTCGAATGCCTGGTTCCACCAGCGCGCACCATCCAGCAATGCCGACCGCACAGGTTCGGGCGCCCCTGGATCCAGGTAGTAAATAATAGGTTCAATCACTTCGCTGACTTCCGCTTCGGGATTTACTTTTTGCAGTCGATGACGGCGACCAAAATTGATCTTCAGCGGCGTACCGATCTCAGTTGCGTAGTCAGCGAACCCGCCACCGTCATAGCTAAGCCCGATGACGCCGGACCTTGGCTCGTAAGGAAGCGGCACGTAATTGTCATCCGGCAGACGGATGAAAGAATGGTGCATATGCACCGTAACCGCGCTGCTATCGGGAGTCACAGTCGGCAGGTATGGCCCGATTGCCTGGCCAGTCAACGTTACGGTGGCTTCGACCTCTGTGTTGTCTGGAAACGCTTTGGTGCGCGGCAAGTAAATTGCAGATCGTGAAGCATCGGTTGCAAACTGGCCTTCCGTTCTCGCCGTAAGTTTCTCGCCGACGCCATGCGCGTCACGTAGAAAAAAGTCGGTGCCGTCAATAACGACCGCATCGCCGTCCAAACCGACGACTTCAAAGCCCCAGATTACGGACCTCGCGAACGACTCTTCGATAGCCTGCCTTTCGTTCGCATCATCGCTACGCGCGCGGTAGGCCAGATTGTGCTGCATCAGTAAGACCTTCGGTCCGCTGCGCTCAAAGGACACCATTTTGGCGGACCCTAGCTGGCCGCGATCAAGACCGAGATCGTTCGACCCTACACCGCGCGGTAACGACGACTGGTACAGAAACGGCTCTTCCATCTCTTTGATACGAATTAGCAGGCGTCCGCCTGTTTCATCCCAGTAAAGATCCATAAAGCCCGAATAGGCCTCGAAGGCATCAAACTCCGAAGTCGAGTTGTCGCTATCTGCATTCGTGCCACAGCCTGCAACAACAAACATCATGGCGACTGCCAGCCACGCTTTGTGCATATCTAATCCCACTCTTTGATTTAGGCTCGTACCGGATAGTCGCGCGTGATTCGCCCCGCAATGGTTCCGGCAATCAGGAGAAACACACCGGTGCCGAATAGATACTCCGGGTAGATTCGGAAGATGCCACAGATAAATATCAACGCGATAGTGATGACCTGAAATGCATTAATGATGATGCTCTTGCGCATCGTGGCTTTTGGAAACCGAACCTTCGACACCATCAGGATGCCGAGGATGAACATCAGGACCGGTAAGTACAGATGCAGGGGCAATACCGTCGATATGTCGTCGTACCTGATCATTACGATGACCATCGATGACAGCAGCCCGCCACCGGCCGCGGTAATTGGAATTCCGGTGAACCACCCTCCGTGGGGAGTTTCAGACGTGAGGTTGAAGCGCGCCAGACGCATAGCACCCGCAAGGACAAACAAGCCGCACGCTAGCAGCAACACCCAAAACTGACCTGTTTCCAGTTCCACGCCACCGTATTGCAGTCCGAGATTGAAGATCAGGATGGCTGGCGCCACACCAAAGGACACCAGATCGGCCATCGAATCAAATTCAGCACCAAAACTGGAAGTGGCGTTGAGCACTCTTGCAGCGACGCCGTCCATGGTATCCAGCAAACCGCACCAGACAATCAGCCACGCAGCAAACTCGAGGTCGCCGAGCTGAGTTGTCACAATAGACCCTAGCCCCAACAGCAAGCTTAACGCTGTAAAACTATTTGGAATGGAGTAACGCAGAACACCCAAAATCAATCCCCTAAGCTCGGTCTTATTATTTTGTCTAACTAGCCAGACCGTGATTGTAACGCTATCGGCCCCTCAACGGCCGCGGAATCGGCCAATTTCGACGCCAATCGGTCCACGCGGCACAACGATCTGCATCGGGGAGCCGTCGCGCGTAACGTCGACCACGACATTGCCGTCACCTCCGGCCATAGTATGCTGGATGAGTTCAGACGTACTGAACACCCGCTGGCCATCATAGCCGACAATTTGGTCACCGGCCTGCAGTCCGGCTCGTTCGCCCGGAGACGAAGCCATCACACTGGAAATGCCGACCGACGTCGAACGATTATTCGCCTCGAGGTACATTTCGTACTCTGTGTCCCCTATCTCTTCACGCAGCATCGCGTCTGTATTGAAACTGCGATTGAGCGGGTCGAGTGGCTCACCAGAATTACGTGCCTCGAAAACCGCCTGCATCGACTCGAAACGCATCTCAGATTCGCGTCGCAAGATGTAGTCGGCGCGATCGGGTGACATACCCGCCTTTACCATGGCATCGCGGCGTCCGGTCGTTTGTCGTTCTTCGCGAATCTGCTGCCTGCGGGCAACGGATTCCGAATCTACGTTGCCACGCGCTTCGAGGGTCTCCTCCTCAGCACTTCGGCGACCTTCGCGATCGGCCTCCAGCTGCTCAAGCTCGGCGAATAATATGAGCAATTCGTCTTCCAGCAGTTGGCGTGCCTGTCGTTCTTCACTTACCGCCGTCTCCAGCGCGAGAATGCGCTGCTCTGTCGCTGCGCCACTATCAAATTGACTGGCCGTCACTACGGTGTCGGTGGCGCTGGAATCCGGACCTGCATTACTCAGGACCAAGGTCACTGCCCCGACTACCGCAGCAAGACTCAGTACAATTACGCCACTTACTTTTCGCATAATGTCCTCCGAAATTGTTTGGACCCGGCCCGACTGTATTCGTGCCGCGGAATATGCTGTGATGCGTTGATCAGAATTCAGTCGAAGCGGAGTCCGTCGTGCCAAAAATCAGACTATCTATTTGTATTCTAGCGTTAATGCTTAGCGCTTGTTCAGAGCCGCCGGCCGCAGCAACTGCCGGCAGCACTGCAGACCTGGTCAAACGCATCGCGAATGAGTTCGTTGACGGCTACTACGCACACTATCCTGAGGAAGTTTACGAAATAGGTTATCCGGACTCGCCCATGGATAGATTTGGCGATCACAGCGAGACATCGTCAGCCGAATGGAACGTGAGAATCGACGGCTGGCTCGCCGCGTTAGACGGCATCGACCTTGAAAGCGTCGAAGAATCATCCACAGCGCTGACCTATGTTTTCGCACGCGAAAAGATGCAGGCAATTGTGGACAAGCGCGTTTGTCACACCGAATTGTGGAACGTCAGTCCTACCTGGACCGGCTGGCAATACATGTTCTCATCAACGCTGGCCGTACAACCGGTCGCGACCGAATCTGAGCGGCAAGATGCGTTGGCAAGACTGGCGGATATTGCGCGCTATCTCGAAACTGAAATCAGTAATTTGCGACGCGGACAGGATCTGGGATATGCCGCAGGGCAAAATAACGTCGTGGCTGTTTTGGAGCAAGTAGCAACGCTCATCGACGCACCGGCAGCAGAATCTCCTTTCTATAACCCGGCTGCTCGTTCGAATAACGATGTATTCGTTGCTGCTTATGAGGAAATAATACAAACAACCGTACGCGAAGCGATGACTGCCTACCGCGACTTTCTGGCAAATGAATATCGGGGTCACGACGGTCCGGGTGTCGGTGAGAACCCGGACGGCGCTGCCTGTTACGCGGCTTCAGTTCGCTTCTTCGCCTCAGTATCAATGGACGCCGAAGACATTCATCGCGCCGGACTTTCACAGATGGCGCGCATTCAAAGCGAAATGTTGCAAATCGCGAAGATCTCATTCGACACCGATGATGTTAAGGGCTTGCTTACTGAAATGCGTACCAACCCCGAGTACACCTTTAAGGACGAACAAGACCAGCTCGACTACATAACCGCGGCTGTTGAACGCGGTAAGTCTGCGGTCGGCGACTGGTTC
>CAYWYT010000087.1:0-9332 GCA_964462665.1 uncultured Woeseiaceae bacterium
GTGACGCGGTCCGGATAGTTTCCTTTGAAGTGCGCAGTATCTACCTCGACTGCCTCAACAACCCCCGGATGTCCGAGCGCGAGTACGACCCAGTCATTGCCAGGGCCACGGCGACGCGCTGTCTCCCAGCCGTCGCCCATATTGACGCCGCGACCGGCAACATTGAGGTTATGCATGCTGCCGTAGTGTTCGTCGCTGCAGGCAAGCGCTCGACCACCATGCTCAAGCGCGAGCAGGTCGACCACGCCATGAATCTCTGAAAAGTCCGGTCGCACTTCGCCATAGACTCTGAGTCTGGCGATGCCACCGTCCGGAAAAATACTGACGCGCAGATGCGTAACGATTGAATCGCAATCGATGTCCAGAAAGTGATGCGCATCACCGGCCAGATCCGTAACGGGCAACACCTCAAACCAGCCATCATCGGGCACATCGGCATCACTGACACAGGCATCAATCGACACCTGCGGCGGGAAGTTGCCGGTGAAGAAACTCGTATCAATATTCAATCCATGCACGATTCCAGGTACACCCAGTCGAATTACACAATGATCGTTTCCGGGAGTACGCTTGCGGCGACTTTCCCAGCCATCCATCCATTTGCCGTGATCGTCGTACTTATCATCGATGAACACCGGGTCTTTCGGATCGATGAGGCGCTCTTTGGCTGCGAAGAACTCGTCTGTCGCGAACGTCACCTGGCTACCTAGTCGTGGCTGCTCGAGCTGAATCCATTGATGAAACGGATGTGGTTTACTACTCATTCGCCGGCCTCCATTGCCTGCAGTCGTAAGCTCGCTATCTTGTGAATCTCTTGCAGAGCGGTCTCGAACTCCGTTGCCGCATCGTTTTCGAGACGCGCAGCGAACGCTGTCAGAATTTCCGCGCGGGTGCTGGCACGAACCGCCATGATAAACGGGAAGTCGAACTTCTCATGGTAAGCATCATTTAATGTCTGAAACTGGGCGTATTCCGCCGCCGAACACTGATTCAATCCGGCTTTAGACTGCTCGGTCGTTGAATCCTGCGTAAGTTCGCCAGCAAGCTGTGCCTTGCCGGCAAGATCCGGGTGAGCTCGAATCAGCGCCATTTGACGCTCAACCGACGCGTTATCGACGCAGTCAGCCATAATCGCAGCGATCTGCTCAGTACTTTCAAAAGAGATCGCTGCAGCGGCCGCCTCTTCTGCAACCCAGGCTGAGTGTTCGTAAATGCCGCCATAGCGTGTAACAAATTCAATCTCGGTCATCACGACTCCGCTGGATGGTGTTGGCGCCAATGCTCGGCGATATCGATGCGCCGCGTAACCCAGGTCGCTTCGTGTCCGGCAACGTAATCCAGAAAACGCGCCAACGCTGCCGCCCTGCCCGGGCGCCCGGCTATTCTGCAATGCAAACCAATTGACATCATGCGCGAGCCTTCGGCGTACAGAACATCAAAGCTGTCTTTGAGGTATTCATAAAACTGCTGTCCTGAGTTAAATCCCTGCGGCGTTGCAAACCGCATATCGTTGGCGTCGAGCGTGTACGGCAGCATGAGTTGCGGTGTGCCGTGTAAAGAATCCCAATACGGCAGGTCGTCTGAATAACAATCAGCGTTATAGCTAAAGCCACCTTCTTCGGCGATGATTCGGTGTGTCTGTGGGCTGCAACGACCGAGATACCAACCCAGCGGCCGCTCGCCAGTAACACTGCGGTGAATATCGATGGCTTGCTGCAGATGCGCACGCTCGGTCGCTTCATCGACTTCCTGATAGTCGATCCATCGGTAACCATGGCTCGCGATCTCCCAATTTGCGTCTCGCATGGCGGCGACGGCCTCGGGGTTGCGCTGCAAAGCCATCGCAACGCCGAAAACTGTTACCGGTAAATCTCGCTCCTTGAAGAGTCGATGCAATCGCCAGAATCCCGCACGCGCGCCATATTCGTATATGGACTCCATATTCATGTTGCGCTGATTCACGAGCGGATGCGCACCGACGATCTCCGAGAGAAACGCCTCCGAGGTCGAGTCGCCATGTAGGACACAATTCTCGGCACCTTCCTCATAGTTAATGACGAACTGCACGGCAATACGCGCGTCACCCGGCCATCGAACATCAGGAATACGACTGCCGTAGCCGCACAAGTCGCGCGGATAGTTCGCGTCTGTCATTACTGCAGTTCCACGGATTGGTACCAGTTATCGATAAGCGTGCGTTCGTCTTCACTAATGTTGGTTAGATTGCCGATCGGCATTACGCGGGTGACGACAGTTTGCTGATGTATGCGCTGTGCCTCGGCCATGATTTGTTGGTCAGTATCGAGAATGACTCCGGCAGGCGCCGCAGGGAATGCCGGATGTGTCGGCTGACTGGAATGGCACGCAGTACAACGATGATGCACGACCGAGCGCACATCGTTGAACGAAACTTCTACTCCGGATGACTCACTTGCTCTGGGAGCAATGAGTGCAGCAACGCCCGCCAGCAACACGACCGCAATAACAATCGGGATTGGAGACGCTGTGCCTTTGTGACGCGCAACGAAATAGATACGGATCAAAGCGCCAGCCATAGTAATGGCGATGAGAATTGCCCAGTTATAAGGATGAGCATAGGTCATCGCATAGTGATTGCTGGTCATCACAAACAAGACCGGTAGCGTGAAGTAGGTATTGTGAACCGAGCGCTGCTTGCCGCGAATCCCGTGAACGGGATCGGGTTGTTCGCCACGTGCAGCAGACGCGACCATTTGCTTCTGCCCAGGAATAATGACGAAGAAAACGTTAGCCACCATGATGGTGCCGAGTATCGCGCCAAAATGCATGAAAGCACCACGGCCGCTGAACAACTGACATAAACCCCAGGCTAATAATGCTATGGCGGCGAACAAAACGACGCCGAAAAGTGAATCATTCCTGGCCAACGGCGATTTGCACATCAAGTCATACACGACCCATCCGCCAACAATGAAGCCCGCTGCTATGGCAATCGCAGTCGCTGGCGAGAGTTCGGCTACGCTTGGGTCGATCAGGTATACCTCAGCGCCATACCAGTACAACAAGACCAGCAGGAACATGCCCGACAACCAGGTTGAGTAGGCCTCCCACTTAAACCAGTGCAGAGTCTCCGGCATTGCGTCAGGTGGGGTCTTGTACTTCTGCGCATGGTACAAACCACCACCGTGTACTGACCAGACTTCGCCCCCTACACCTTTATCTTCGTCATCGGGGTCCCGCGGGGCTTGCAGATGATTATCCAGCCAGATGAAATAGAACGAAGCGCCAATCCAGGCAACGCCGGTAATAAAGTGCAACCAGCGCGCGAGCAGATTCAACCATTCAACGAAATAAGCTTCCATGTAATTACTTTTTATTTGTTAGCGGGTGCACGTTGTCAGGATACGCGATGTCGGCGCCGAGACGCACTTTCTCGTACGCCTGCAAGACCTCAGCTGAGGCCGATACCGCGATTTCCGCGGGCTTCTTACCGCTAATTCCGGCAACGCCGATAGGACAGACAAGGTTTGCGAGTGCTGCTTCGGTCATTCCTTGAGCGCGATAACGCTTCTCGAATCTGCGGCGCTTAGGTATGGACCCGATCAAGCCGCAATAGGCGACGTCCGCACGTCGCAGAATACGATCGCAAACATCGAAGTCGATCGCATGACTGTGCGTCATCACGAGATAGAAACTTCCCGCCGGCATCGCTGCGACCTCCAGCGCCGGATCGGATGTCTCAACGGTTCTAACATTCATGGGCACTTGCCGGAATATATTGCGGCGACTGTCTATCCAGCGAATATTACAGTCGAGAGCAGACAAAGTTTGCACTACCGCTGCGCCAACATGACCAGCGCCGAAAACAGCTATATTCAGATCACTGCCAACAACAAGCTCCATAAACCAGCCATCGTTATGTTGTGGCATGCGCCTGGATGCTAACCCTGCGCGAGCCTGCAACAAGAAATCGTCGCTTGCGTCCGCAGCCGCGGCCCCAAATGCGTTGTCGGCTGTAATTACAAACTTGCGCTGTTTGTCAGCAACATGCGTAGCGACAACAGCTGCTTCACGTTGCCCATGCAATGCCCGCAGGTCCTGGAGCCAGACCGGCAGGACGCTGGCAATAGGTTCGAACAATATGTCGACGACACCGCCACAACACTGTGCCATCGATGCTCCCAGCGGAAACTTGCGCAGGCTTGGACTCTCATCATCGCCCAACATGTCGAAGGCGATACGCGCGCATTGATACTCGAGTTGACCACCACCGATGGTTCCCAGCGTTGCATTGCCGGTAACGATCATCTTGGCGCCGACTTCGCGTGGCGCAGATCCGCGAATGCCCGCGACGGTTACGACAACGACCCGTTCACCCGCCGCACTTAAGTCGGCAAGTTCATCGATCCACTCATTCATGTGCTGCTGCCGTCAATTGCTCGAAGCACGGCTTCCGGGGTTGCCGGCGCCTGCAAGTCAGGTAGTGGTTGTTGCTCCGTCGCAATCGCATCGCGGATCGCATGGAAGACGGACAGGCTGAGCATCAGCGGCGGCTCGCCAACTGCCTTGGAGCGATAAATCGTATCTTCTCGATTGGCCGAGTTTTGCAGCAATGCAACGCGGAAATCTATCGGCAGATCTGAGCAAGTCGGTATTTTGTAGGTCGATGGTGCATGTGTCGTCAGTTCGCCCGCCGCATTCCAACAAAGCTCCTCAGATGTCAGCCAACCAACACCCTGAATGAAGCCTCCTTCGATCTGTCCGATATCCAATGCCGGATTCAGTGAATTACCACAGTCATGCAGTATGTCTACGCGAGTAACGCGGTATTCGCCCGTTAGTGTATCGACGACCACCTCAGAGACGGCCGCGCCATAGACGTAGTAAAAAAATGGTCGGCCGCTGAAGGTCTCGCGGCCGTAGTGAATTTTGGGGGTTTTGTAAAAACCCGACGCAAATAGTTTGACTCGATCCAGCCAGGCCAACTGGACGAGCTCTTCGAAGCTCAGTTCAGTAGCCCCTGCTCGTACGCGGTTGGCCGCTATCTCGACGTCCGATTCCTTGACGGAAAAATGTCGCGCTGCAAACTCGGTTAGTCGACCACGAATTTTTGCGCAGGCCGCCTGTGCCGCCTTGCCGTTGATGTCGGAGCCACTGGAGGCAGCTGTCGCCGAGGCGTTTGGCACCTTACTGGTATCTGATGCGTTAACTCGAATTTTCTCTATGGTGACGCCGAGCTCATCAGCCGCCACCTGCGCAACCTTGGTGAATAAGCCCTGACCCATCTCGGTACCACCGTGATTCAGATGCACGGTGCCATCTCTATAGACATGCACCAGCGCACCGGCTTGATTCAAATGAGTGGCAGTAAAAGAAATCCCAAACTTGATGGGTGTTATTGCAATCCCCCGACGCAAGATGGCACTAGCACTGTTGAACGCGCTCACGTCAGCGCGGCGCGCAACGTAATCGGAACTCGCCTCGAGTTGATCGACAACGTCATTAACAATGTTGTCTTCAACGACTTGCTGATACGGCGTGACATTTCGCTCGTCTACGCCGTAGAAATTACGCCGGCGAATCTGCAGCGGATCTATGCCTAGAGTTCTCGCTATATCGTCGATGACATACTCGATAGCGTGCATGCCCTGCGGACCACCGAAACCACGAAATGCGGTGTTCGATACCGTATTCGTCTTGCAGCGATGTGAAGTAATCTGGATATTTTCCAGATAATAGGTGTTGTCGCAATGGAACATCGCTCGATCGTTGATCGGACCCGAGAGATCCGCCGATATTCCGCAACGCGAGGCGAACATGAAATCGACGCCGTGAATCAAACCTGAATCGTCAAAGCCCACCTCGTACTCAATAACGAAGTCATGCCGCTTGCCGGTCATGATCATGTCGTCGTCGCGATCGAGTCGCAATTTGCAGGCTCGCCCTGTTTCGGTGGCCATAATCGCTGCAATGCACGCGATTGTCGCTGCCTGAGATTCTTTGCCACCAAATGCTCCGCCCATGCGACGACATATGCACACGACATCTTTAGCATCGCGCGCAGTTGCATGCGCGACCAGATGTTGCACTTCATCCGGATGTTGGGTCGAGCTGTACACCAACAGACCGCCGTCTTCCTGTGGCACGGCCATCGCGATGTGGCCCTCCAGATAAAACTGATCCTGCCCGCCCAGATCAATACGACGCTGCAATCGTCGCGGTGCGTCGTTGATCGCCTGCTCGGCATCACCGCGCCGCAGAGTCTCGCTTGGCAAGACGAAGGACTGCTTCTCAACCGCTGTCATCGGGTCAAGAATTGCTTCCAGCTCTTCGTAGTCCACGCGTGCGAGTCGCGTCGCCTTGCGCGCCTGGTCAACGGTTTCTGCCGCCACCGCGAATAACGCCTGGCCAGCGAACTCGGCAAGCTCCGCTGCCAGAATTTGCTCGTCGGCAATCACCGGACCGCAATTATTTACACCGGGAATATCAGCCGCCGTGCAGGCTGCAACGACACCGGCAGCGCTCGCGACATCGCTTAGGTCAATACTTCGTATGCGGGCATGTGCTTTGGAGCTCATGCCAACGGCAACGTGCAATAGATCACGCGGCTCCGGTATGTCGTCCGTATAAGTGGCCAAACCACTAACATGCAAGTGTGCACTATCGTGCACCAGCGATGCTCCGACCGCTCTACCGTCTGATCTAGCGCCCATAGCTGTACACCGTTTGATCAAACTCACCGGTCGACTCCAGGTAAAAGCGTCGCAGCATATTTTGCGTCGCCTTCAAGCGGTAGTCGGATGAGGCGCGCATGTCACTGATCGGTGAAAAATCCTCGGCGAGCGCTTCCATGGCGCGAGCAATTGAGGCCTCATTCCACTCTGCACCGAGCAAAGCCGCCTCGCACTTGCTGGCACGTTTGATGGTTGCGGCCAGGCCGCCACAGGCCATTGCGAATTCTGCGACCTTGCCTCCATCGAGCTCAAGTCGGTACGCACTACAAACCGCCGAGATATCCTGGTCGAAACGTTTTGATAGCTTGTGGCTGCGCATGATCGCGCTCGCGGATGGCCGCGGTATCCGTACCCTTGCGAGAAATTCGCCGGGCCTAAGGTCTTTGACCTGATAGTCAATGTAGAAATCTTCCAGCGTGACCTCGCGCTCGCCTTGCTGCGAGCGCAGTAACAGGGTGGTCCCCGCAACCATGAGCGCTGGCATTGAATCGCCTATCGGCGAGCCGTTCGCGATGTTGCCGCCCAACGTCGCCGCGTTTCGAATCGGCGGTGAGGCAAAGCGCCGAAACAGCTCTTCGAATTGAGGAAAATTCGCAATGATCGTTGGCATGGAGTCGCTTAGCGTCACCGCCGCCCCAAACTCTATATGTGTGTCGGTTTCTTCGACTAGCTTAAGCTCGGCTATACGGCCCGTGTAAATCACAACGTCCAAGACACGATGTTGCTTGGTCACCCAAAGACCAACATCGGTACCGCCAGCCAGTATTGTTGCCTTTGGAAAATCTGCCAGCAGCGCCGCGAATTCCTTGCTGGTAACCGGCGCAAAAAACTTTCTGTCGCCCTGCTCCACGCGCAACGAATCACTCGCATCCAATTCAATAAGCTGCGCCGATTGCACCGCGTCGCTCGCCGCCGGCGGCAGTTTATACATAGCATGCGCGGCGTCGACAATTGGTCGATATCCGGTGCAGCGACACAGGTTGCCGGCAAGCGCGTCGTCGATTTCCGTTCGCGACGGTTGCTCATTTGTCTTGTACAGGGCGAACAGGGACATGACGAAACCGGGTGTGCAAAAACCACATTGGGAGCCGTGACAGTCGACCATCGCTTGCTGCACGGGATGCGGTGATTCACCCTTTGGCTGCAGACTTTCGACAGTAATAAGTTGCTTGCCATGCAGCGTTGGCAAAAACTGGATGCAGGAATTTATCGCCTTGAGGCTTACGCCATCGTTGTCTTGATTCTTCTCCGCGACGACGACAGTGCAGGCGCCGCAGTCTCCCTCCGCACAACCTTCTTTGGTTCCGGTGCGTCGCAAGTCCTCGCGCAGGTACTGCAGGACCGTTCGGGTCGGGTCAACATCGTCAAGTTGAACGAGTTCGCCATCGAGAATGAATTTAATCGTGCTGCCCACTGACCTCAGCTACCCCGGTACGTCGAGTAACTCCAGGGAGATACCAACAAAGGAACGTGATAACGCTCCTCGGAGCGGACCGAAAATCGAATTACGACCGTATCCAGAAATGGCGGGTCACTACTCGGATTGCCTTGCGTAGAAAAATAGGTGCCGATGTCAAACTCGAGCTCATAGCTGCCTGTTCGCATCGCGTCGCCATCCAACAGCATCGAGTCCGTGCGGCCATCTGTATTTGTTACCGCGGTCGTCAACAAGTCGCGTTGCTCGCCACAAGCATATAGCCGGATTGCGACATTGCTCGCTGGTTTACCATTCGCAGTATCAAGAATGTGTGTTGTCAGATGTCCCATTGTGCCCCCGAAGATGGTGTCCGATCATTATACGTAGACATGGCGCAATTGCCCGTTGCGTGTGCTAGCTTTGCCGCCAATAAAATAAAAATATTGGGCGAACGGAATGCAAAAATCCGACAACGTGTCGCGGCGACATTTCTTGCAACTGGCAGGTGCGCTATCAGCCAGCAATTATCTGCGCCTGACAGGGGCAACACTAGTCGCTCTCACGCAATCAGCCTGCACAGCAGAGCAAGAAGGTACAGCATTCCTGGTTTTTGGTGCGGACGAAGCTCGAGATTTCGCGTCGATGGCAGCCCGCATCATTCCGACCACCGCTACGCCGGGCGCAACCGAAGCCGGCGTTATTCACTTTTTCGACAATGCATTTGCCGACCAAATGAGTGGCGACCTTGACCAAGCAAGATCAGGGCTGGCCGCCTTCAATGCGGCACTTGCTGATTCCGGGCATGCCGGACGGTTTGACGAACTAGCCGAGGATGCGCAGGACGAATTCTTGCGCAACCAGGAGTCCGGCGAATTCTTCGGTCTGGTTCGCGAAATGACCATCTTCGGATTCTTTGCTATGAGCAGCTATGGCGGTAATAAAGACCATGTCGGCTGGGACCTGATCGGTTTTGCGGGTCACCACGGCGCCTGGACCTACCCTTTCGGCTACTACGATGCGGAGTATGCGAAGGAGAATTCACATGGCGAATAGCGTGCAATTCAAAACTCGCGATGCGGTTGACTTCGTCATTATCGGTTCTGGCTCTGCCGGTGGGATTCTGGCCAAAGAACTCTCTACATCCGGCTTTGATGTTGTTGTTCTGGAGCAAGGTCCGTACCGCAAGGCATCCGACTTCACAC
>CAYWYT010000088.1:0-9188 GCA_964462665.1 uncultured Woeseiaceae bacterium
GTGACAGCGCATTTAGTACCTGGTTACACCGCATAGCAGTAAACGCGGTACTTGGACGGATACGGAAGTCCAAACGCGAGCACGACCGAATTAAGATTGCTTTCGAGCAATCGTCGTCGCCGGTATCGGTGGCAGACAACGGCGAGTTACGGGATATGTCAGAGGCAGTCGACCGCTTACCGCAAGGAGCAAGGCATGTATTCGTACTGCACGCTGTGTACGGCTACACCCACGAAGAGACAGGTGCAATGCTGGATATTGCGTCAGGAACGAGCAAGGCACAGCTGCACAGAGCGCGACGATTGTTAGCGCAACAGCTCAAAGAGCAAGGATTTGAGGAATGAGTGAGCAAGACGACAAAATGACAATGGCGGCGAGTCAGCTGGCGACGGAGATTGCTCCGTCCCGCGACCTCTGGCCGGGCATTGCCGAAGCGATCAAGGCACCGCAACAGCCACGGCAAACGCCATGGTTTGCGCAAGCAGCTGCAGTTTTCTTGCTCGTCGGGGCGTCTTCAATGGTCACTTATTCGGTCCTCAAGTACGATGCGGCGAATACGCCGCAGTCGGTCGTGCAGGTTATCCCGACCAATTTGACCTTCGAACGCGCGGCGTTTGGTGGTGAGCACACTCTGGAATCCGTCTACGGTCGTGCTGCGGGCAACGTCGAATCGAGTCTCGATCGCGAGCTGCAAAATCTTTCGCCAGAAGCTCGTGAGGATGTAAAGCGCAACCTGGCCGTAATACGTCAGGCGATCGCTGACATTAGTCAGGCGCTGGAAGAAGAACCGAACAACGGATTTTTGCAGGAATTGCTGGTCGAAGCCTATCGCAACGAGTTGGCAATAATGAATCGAGTTGGTGGCATGACGCAACGGGTCATGGCGCGCAAAGACATCTAATCTATTTTGTAGGAGGGCCTTCAGGCCCGAATGAAAAAGGTGAACACATGAAATATGGAAACTTGATCGCACTAGCCGCCGGCATGATCAGCATGCCGGTAATTGCGGATGAACAGGTTAATCAAACGATCGACGCCTCAGATGATGGCTATGTCGAGATCTTTAATACCTCGGGCTCAATCGAAGTTATCGGTTGGTCAAAGGACAGCATTGAGATCACGGGCGACTTGGGCGACGCGGTAGAGGAGCTGATCGTTGAGCGAGACGGCAACGAGGTTTTGATTCGAGTTGAAGTACCCAATCGACATTGGGGCGATATCGATGCTGACCTGGTGATAAAAGTACCCGCAGACAGCTCGATCGAAGTATCTGGCGTAAGCACGGATATCGAAATCGAAGACGTGCTCGGTGAGCAGTCGCTGAGTTCGGTTAGCGGTGACATTGAGGTCAGCGGTGCTGCAGATGATGTTGAAGCCGAGTCTGTGAGCGGTGATATCGAAATTGCAGGCAATGGTGCTGAAGGCAGCTTTGAGGGCGCGACTGTATCAGGCGACGTGATGGTTAATGGAATGTCAGGCAGCGTTGATGTGGAATCTGTTAGCGGTGACGTTGATGTAATCGGTGGCACATACGAACAAGCCTACTTTGAAACTGTCAACGGTGACCAAGCGTTTCACGCAGAACTTACGCAAGATGGCGACCTTTCAATGGAATCAATAAACGGCACGGTCGATATCGAATTTACGGTGCCAATAACATCCGCACGTTTCGACATCGAAACCTTCAATGGCAGTATCAGAAACTGTTTCGGACCGAAGCCTGAGCGGACCAGCAAGTACTCTCCTGGTCTGGAGCTAAGCTTTACGATTGGCGATGGCGATGCCAGAATTGAAATCGAAACACTCAACGGCAGCGTGAACGTTTGTAACACGGACTAGATTATTCGGCAGCTGCCAGGCAGTAACTGGCAGCGCCTGTTGTCAGATACAATCAGCCAGATGAGCGATCTGGTCCAATCTCTAATCGATGAATTCGGTGCCGATGCTGTCATCGGTGAGAGTGAGCTTGCAGAAAGAGCCACTTCTTACTGGGATTCATCGCCGACGACAGCGAAAGCGCTGCTTCGTCTGACGAGTACCGGGCAGGTTAGTCGCGCGATGAAGATGTGCGCGGCGCAAAATCAAACAGTCGTTGTTCAGGGCGGGCTTACGGGCGTCGTCGCAGGCGCTGTTGCTACCGCTGATGACATCATCATTTCTCTCGAGCGTATGAACCAAATCGAGTCAGTAGACGCGATGGATGGCGTCGCGACAATTCAGGCAGGCGCGATTCTGCAAACAGTTCAGGAGCAATTGGCCGAGCAGGGATTCTTGTTTCCGCTGGACCTGGGTGCCCGCGGCAGCTGTACCATTGGCGGCACGGTTGCGACCAATGCTGGCGGCATCAACGTGCTGCGCTATGGAATGATGCGCAACCTCGTTCTTGGGCTCGAAGCGGTCATGGCGGATGGCACGGTCGTATCGTCTATGAACCAGATGTTGAAGAACAATACCGGTTACGACCTCAAGCAGCTTTTCATAGGCAGCGAGGGCACGCTGGGGATCGTTACCCGGGTCGTGGTTAAGCTGTTCCCTCTGCCGAAGAGTCGACAGACGGCCATGTTCGCGGCCGAGTCATTCGACGCCGTTGTTAAAACGCTCAAAACGATGCAATCGGAGCTGGCGGGCACGCTTAGTGCCTACGAAGTGATGTGGAACAAATACTATAAGAGTGTTACTTACGAAGGCGCGCACAAAGCGCCGATGGATCGTGATTACCCTTTCTATGTAATTGCAGAGGCGGAAGGCGCGGATCCGGAAGCGGACCAAGAACGGTTTGAGTTACTTTTGGAGCGCTGTCTGGAGAAAGGCGATATCGTTGATGCGATCCTACCGAAGTCCACCGCGGAGCGCGATGCACTGTGGATCATTCGCGAGGATTTTGACCCCGCATTGCCGGCTTATCTGTATGACGTCAGCTTGCCGATCAAGTCCATGAGTACCTACGTCGGCAGACTGGAGGCTGCGATCTCAGCGTGGCGACCCGATGCTACGTGTTTAGTGTTCGGCCACATCGCTGACGGCAATTTGCACATATTTACGACGCCCTTCGATGATGGAGCCAATCAGGAACGCTGCAACGAGATCATCTACGGCTGTCTTGATGGGCTCGATGGATCGATTTCTGCCGAACATGGAATAGGCCTGGACAAGAAGGGTTGGCTTGGCGACAGTCGCAGCGAAGTCGAAATTCAGCTTATGCGAGACCTGAAAGGGCTTCTGGACCCGAATAATTTACTCAACCCCGGTAAGGTTATCGACGCCCCATAATTTGCTATTCTTACCGGCCCTGATCGGAGGCTGTTTTATGGCCCGCATATTCAAATATTTCGCTTACTTCATCGCCGCTGCTGCGGCTCTGATGGTCGTCGCTGTCATCACCGTCATGGTGCTCTTCGATGTGAACGACTATCGAGACGAAATCGAGCTTGCCGTAGAGAAAAACACGGGTCGTGAATTCGTTATTGACGGAGAGATCGGCATGGCTGTCTTTCCGTGGCTGGCGATCGAAATTCCTGGAGCTCGGCTGGGTAATGGCGCCGGCTTTGGAGACGAGCCATTTGTGAGCTTTAAAGAGGCGAGCCTGAGTGTTCGGCTCATGCCTTTGCTTATGCGTCGCGAAGTACAGATTACAACGGCCGAATTGGTGGGATTTCGGCTGAATCTCGCCATCAATTCCGATGGTCGCAGCAACTGGCAGGACTTCATTGATGCGAGCGAGGCGATGGACGCGATTGAGGTAGAGGACCTTAGCGATGCTGGCGCGGAAGTTTCTTACCGTGAACTCAATATAGCGGGCATCGAGATCCTTGATTCTGCGATCAGCTATGTGGATGCTCAGGCAGGCAGCAACATTCAGTTAAGCGATCTCAATATTGTGATGGGGGGTATTTTCGGCGGCGACGACACGATTCATCTGGATGGCTTTTCGATCGATGCCTTACTTGAAGGTGTCGCGCAAACACCGACGACGTTCGGGCTCGAAACGGCATCGGTTGACCTGAATACAGAGAGCAAGTCTGTTGTTTTGGCGACCGTCGAGCTTGCGGTGCTCGGACTAGATATCTCCGCAGAAGTTGAGCCGTTTTCTTACGCTGGCGACATTACGCCAGTCGCTGTGATTCAGGTTGACGCGTTCTCGTTGCGCAATCTCATGCAGCGACTCGACATCGAAGCGCCCGAAACCACGGATCCAACTGCCTTGGGTAAGGTTTCTATTAATGCGACAGCGAAGGTTAGTTCTACGGCTATTGCATTGACTGGCCTGACAATGGTGCTCGACGACACGACCTTCAATGGTGAACTCTCGATTCCGCAGGGTAGCGAAGATGTTTATCGCATCGACCTCAGTGCCGATTCAATCGATCTCGATCGCTACATGGCCCCAGTCACCGAGGGCGCTGCCAGCAGCGACTCCGCAGAGGTGCCGGTCGAAATTCCGACGGAGATGATTCGCCTGATCAACGCGCGCGGCAACCTGGCTCTCGAGAGCGCGCATCTCAGTGGCATGCGGTTTGAAGACGTAGTGCTGGGCTTGGCAACCGACGATGGCGTGCTGCGATTGCATCCCTTTAGTGCGACCTTGTTTGACGGCCAGTATCAAGGCGATATTCAAATTGATGCGTCGGGGGATACGCCTGTCATATCAGCTAACGAACGGGTTGAAGGTGTTCAGCTGGGTGCGCTGGCGATGGCGATGTTTGATCAGGACAATGTTTCCGGCACGATTAATGGCACCTTCAAGCTCAGTGGCAAAGGTGGGGATCTTGCTGCTATTCAACGTGATCTGGGAGGTAACATCTCGCTCGAACTTATCGATGGAGCGTACGAAGGCACGGATGTTTGGCATGAGCTCAGAAAGGCTCGCGCCGCTCTACGCCAGGAGCCGCCGCCGGAACCGACCTTGCCGGCTAGAACGCAGTTCAGCAATGTTAGTGCGAGCGGTCCGGTTGTTGACGGTGTATTCAGGAGCGACAATCTTGTTGTCGAATTACCGTTCATGCTGATCACAGGCAAAGGTGCGGTTAGCCTTCCAGAAGCAACCGTCGACTATCGAATGTCCGCACGCGTACTGGAAAAGCCTGAATTCATCGGCGACGACGTAACGGCCGATGAGCTAAAAGACTTTACCAAGACAGTAATCCCAATGCGGGTGACCGGCCCTCTGAGCGCGCCCAGCATCAAGCCCGACATGCAGAAACTGCTGGAGGATGGTGTCAGGAAAGAGGTCGAGGAAAAACTCAAGGATGTGCTCGGGGACCTGCTGAAGCGCTAGACACATGCGACGTTTTTTCTTCTGTCTATTGTTGTTGTGTGGCGGCGCCGATGCGGTGGAGCTGCGTAATGTCGATGTTGACCGCAAGGACGGACGCTATTTCTTAGTGTCAAACGTTTGGTTCGACGTGGACCTGGTATCTCTCTACGAGGTATTTCTTGATTACGATTTGTCGTCGCAGTTTTCGAGTTTTATCGTTGAGTCTCGCAACCTGGAACCCAGTGAGAACGGCCAGCGACGTTTCTATATTCGCAATGAAGGTTGTGTCTGGTTTTTCTGCAAATCATTCGAGCGAATTGGCTACATTGAGTACGAGCCGTACACTTTTATTCGTTCGACAGCCGATGCCGAAGTTAGTGATTTTCACGCAAGTCTGGAATCGTGGACGTTTGAGGTAGAAGGCGAGGGTACCGTCGTCGAATACCGCTTCGAGTTTGAACCGAAGTTCTGGATTCCGCCGCTGATTGGCCCGTATGTGTTGCAACGCAAACTCGAAACCGACAGCATCAGAGCGCTGCATCGCATCGAAGCGCTGGCACAGGAGCGACAGCCATGAGCGCGTTCGCTGCGCGTGTTCTGAGTTGGTTTGATGATCACGGTCGTAAGGATTTGCCTTGGCAGCAGAACATCAATCCGTATCGCGTCTGGATATCGGAGATCATGCTGCAGCAAACGCAGGTGCAAACCGTAGTCCCATACTACGAACGCTTCATGCGGTCATTTCCCGATCTGACTTCGCTGGCCGATGCGACTATCGATGCGGTTCTGCAGCATTGGTCGGGATTGGGCTACTACGCTCGCGCTCGAAACCTGCATCGGGCGGCACAGACTATAAGAGATGCTCATAGCGGTGTATTTCCGCGCACATTCGAAGCTGTTGTCGAACTGCCGGGTATCGGACGATCAACAGCCGGAGCGATTCTGGCGATTGCCACAGACGAGCGGCACGCGATTCTTGATGGCAATGTAAAGCGCGTGCTGGCCCGTCACGCAGCGGTCGCGGGCTGGCCGGGCAAGAGCGAGGTTGTTGATCGCCTTTGGTCACTTGCCGAAGAGGCCACACCAAATAGCCGGGTCGCCGACTACACGCAGGCAATCATGGATCTGGGCGCGACTCTTTGCACTCGCAGCAAGCCGCGCTGCGATGCCTGTCCTGTTGCTGCCGATTGCGCGGCGAGACAGGCTGACACGATCGACCAGTATCCCGGCCGCAAACCCAAGAAGATCAAACCTCTCAGGCAAACGACGATGGTGATGGCGATCAATAATGGGGCGATATTCCTGGAGCGACGTCCGCCGGTCGGAATCTGGGGCGGCCTGTGGAGCTTGCCGGAAGTGGAAAGCATCGACGAGTGGTGTCAGCAGACGTTGGACCAACAAGCAGGTCCTACCGAGCCGCGCGAGGTGCTGCGACATAGCTTCAGTCACTTCGATCTCGATATTCAGCCCGTTGTAGTGCGCGTCGCGAGCCTGTCGCGTAAAGTAGCCGATAGTCCGGATACCACTTGGTACTTGCTGGACGATAAACCGCCGGGCGGAATAGCTGCGCCGGTGCAACAACTCATTAATTCATTGAAGACCCATATTCATTAGAGACTAAAACAAATGTCACGAACAGTTAAATGTGTCCTCCTCGGTGAGGAAGCAGAAGGTCTCGACTACGCGCCGTATCCCGGCGATCTGGGTCAGCGAATTTACGACAATGCCTCCAAGCAGGCATGGCAGCGTTGGGTAGCACATCAAACGATGCTTATTAATGAATACCGCCTAACCCCAATAGAACCCGACGCCCGCAAATTCCTCGAAACGGAAATGGAGAAGTTCTTCTTCGGCGAAGGCTCGGCAGCCCCCAAAGAATACACCCCAAAATAATCAGTGACAGTTACCGATTCCGCACCAATCCAGTGCACCGACGTATTTGTGTAGGGCATGCACCATTACAGTGCAAGATCGGTAACTGTCACTTGGTTAGCGGGTGCAGTATTGGACGCTGAATAGGTTTTTTGCGTCGGTCCAGACACGCGCTACTTTGAAGCCCGCTTCGTGTGCCATCTCTGCGAAACCCACTAACGTGTACTTGTGCGAGTACTCGGTCAGTATGCCTTCGCCTCGTTCTACTACGATGCTGTTTCCATTGATATTGACAGTCTGCTGCTTTGCGTTGATCAGTCGAATCTCAATGCGACCTTCTGACTGGTTGTATTGCGCTTTATGCTCCCACGAGTCGAGATCGAAGTCTGAACCGAATTCACGATTTAAATGTCGCAACATGTTCAGGTTGAACTCGGCGGTTACGCCGGCGCTATCGTTGTAAGCGCGTTCAATTATGCTTGGGTCTTTCTGTAAATCCACGCCGATCAACATTGCACCATTCTCGCCGGCTTCGTCGTACATGACTTTGAGCAACTCACTGGCTGCGGCACGGGGAAAGTTGCCGATGGTCGAACCTGGAAAGTAGACGATATTGCGTAAGGGCATTACCGTCGGATCAGGTAATTGAAAGCGCTTTGTGAAGTCCGCAACTACCGGCAAAACTTCAAGATGAGGAAACTCCGCACGAATCTCTTTGGCGGACGCGAGCAGATGCTCCTCAGATATATCGACCGGTACGTATACCGACTGATCGTTAAGGTGCTCGAGCAACACGCGTGTCTTTCGGCTGGAACCACTGCCGTACTCGATAAGGCTGGCCTGTGGTCCGATGAGTGCTGCAATCTCGGCGATATTCTCGCGCATGATGCCGAGCTCTGTTTCGGTCGGGTAGTACTCTGGCAACGTCGTTATTTCGTCAAACAGTTTTGAGCCACGCTCATCATAGAAATACTTCGGCGAAATCATTTTCTCGTCTTGCTGCAGCCCGGCTACGATTTCCTGGACATTGTTCATGCCGCACCATCCTTCGCGAGGCGGATACCGAGAAACTGCCAGCGGGCATCCGGATAGAAAAAGCTACGATAACTGGCGCGAATGTGATCGGCGGCGGTTACGCAGGAACCGCCGCGAACTGTCATTTGATTGCACATAAATTTTCCGTTGTATTCGCCGAGCGAACCGGCAAGCGGTGTAAAGCCCGGATAGGCAGAATAAGATGACGACGTCCATTCCCAAACGTCACCGAAAAACTGTCGCGAATTTGTGGCTGCCGCCGGCTGCCAACAGCCTGACTCCATTAAGTTTCCGGCCGTTTCGATTTCTGTCGCAGCGTCTTCCCACTCGAACTCCGTGGGCAGACGAGCGCCCGCCCAACGAGCAAAAGCGTCCGCTTCATAGAAACTGACATGACAGACTGGTGCATGCTCGTCGATCTCGCGCATGCCGCCGAGCGTGAATTCTGAACCAAGGTCCTCGCTCCAGTACAGCGGTCGATTCCAGCCGCGTTCATTTATGACCGACCAGCCATCTGACAACCATAACTTCGAGTCGGCATAAGCACCGTCATTAATGAACTCCCGAAACTCTGCATTGCTCACGAGGTGATCGCCAATCTGATGCGGATGCAAGAGTGCGTCATGGTGCGGCGTTTCGTTATCAAAACAAAAGTCCATACCACGAGCACCGATCGAACGGATTCCAGAGCGACCATCAGTATAAGAATATTCGTTAGCGCTGCCGCTTGCGGCAATATGCAAATCACTATTCATTGCCGGCAACAGTGGATTGCACGACAGGACATGCTTGATGTCGGTCAACAGTAGTTCCTGATGCTGCTGCTCGTGATTCAGGCCAAGAGCGATACGTTCTACGACGGCTTGGTCATCGCGTTGCTCAAGCAGCTTTCGTACGGCGTCATCAACATATTCCCTATAGGCAATTACTTCTGCATAAGTCGGTCGCGACAAAAGTCCGCGCCGCGGCCGTGCATGCATTTGGCCTACGCTGAAGTAGTAAGAGTTGAACAGGAAATGGAAGTCGT
>CAYWYT010000089.1:0-9155 GCA_964462665.1 uncultured Woeseiaceae bacterium
TTGGACAGCTGTACGATTCGCCAGAACGGACCACAACTTCATTCCAAGGCGAATGTTTGTGATCATCGTCTTTGTAGCGACGTGAGGTCTGCTTGGTATCACTCATTATTTTTACTCCAGATCCCTCCATAGTGAGGAATCAACAAAACATAGAAATATATAAAGATGCGGCCCAGTTTACAGGGCCACATCAACTGATGGGTCTAAAAGCGGAGGTTTGAAACAAAGGGTTACTCCGGAGTCATAGCCACACAAAGGTTGTCACCATATTCGGTTGTTTCCTGGGTGCCTTCAACCGGAGTCTTGTTGCTGCACCCCAACTGTTCCGCCCCGGGAACGCGGAAGTTTTGTATTTCGACCCTTTCAATCGCCTGCTCTACAGGTTTTTCCAGTTGTGGAACCCATTCATATGGCACGCGGTAGGCCCGGTAAACCATATTAAAAGGTAGCTCCATGCTGATATATGGGTTGATGTATTCCCAGACAATCTCATGTTCTGGGGTCACTTCGATCAAGCGACCACCTGATCCTTCGCAAATTAGGGTATTGCCATTGGGTAGCCGTTGGGCGCTGCTGATGAAGGGGCTGTAAAAACGGTTTGCGTCAACCGGCTGGACCAGGCCTGCTTCTGCCGGCCCGTATTGCCAGATGATTTCCAGGGTGGTTGGGTCAATTTCGATGACTCTTGAATAGTCTCGAAGAGCATTCCTCTCACCAGTCGGTGAGCCCGGATTGGGAGCGCCGTATCCACCCCATCCACCGTTGTCAAAAATCATGATATTACCTTCCCCGGGCAGTCCCCGCGGGATCATGTGTGCATGGTGCTGCCCAATAATCCAGCCGAGCTTCTTAAGTTCCGGGGTGGCATTAAAGTCCGGCCCGATCTGCCAGACGATATTACCGGTCTTCTTGTCGATTATGGCGGAAATGTTTGTATTGCGGCCATCCCAGATGATGTTGTCCGGATGGAATCTCTCGTCACCGACGTCATACCATTTGTTCGGGCCAAGAGTTGACATCGAATTGATATGCATCCAGTCGCCACCATTCTGGCGTATAGCTGGATTGCGGGACATCGCATTTTTGGCTTCCTCGCTGAACCCGAGCTCCTCGAAGTGATCGCTACAGACCCATTCCCAGACGATATCCCCTTCCCAGTTCACCTCAATAATCACATCATCAAGCAGCTTCTTATCCGAGATCTGCGGGTTTTCCGAATTTTTGTGACAAAGAATCAGGGTATTGCCGCCATCTACCTTAGGATCCATTCCCGGTGTGTAGTAACCGACCGAATTTCCTTCACGCTGGTAGTCATGATGCTGGCGTGCCATCCATCTACCGTCCTCACCTGGATCCTCAATATATTCATATTCATCGAATTTCCATACGACCTTTCCATCCCAGTCTACTTGAACCAGATCCAGCATATCCTGAGTTCCGTACTTTGTATTTCGTTCGCCTCTCGAACCGAGCAAATACCCGCCTGGGAGAAGTTTATTAGGAAAACCGTACATATTCTCCCAGAGTTTGACCTCACCGCCGTTCATATTAACCAGCAGAGCGCCGTAGCCCCGAACGTTATAAAGTGTGTACCCATTCCAACATTTGTCAGGATTGTATATGGTAGCTCCGGTTGGGTGTACGCTTGGATAAGTCATTTAGGTCTCCTTGTAAGAATTCTAGTACCGCATTGTGCGGATTAAGCTGTCCCGCCATGAACAGTTGTCAACCGAACGCTCCAAATAGTCTACATCTCGCTTGACAACGCGGTAGGTAAATTACCATAACATCCCATATTGTGGGTTATCATATCCCACATCGTAGGTCGAACACCAGATATGAAGGCCTGCACTCATTCCAAACGAAGGACAAGATATGAAAACCGTGGTTACTCTTTTTTTCTGCCAGGTGTCAAGGTGCCTGCCCTTGCGGACACGACATTCGTGGCTAGCTTGATATCATTCGCGGCATTGACAAGCCGAAAAACGGCATGAGCTGGCAGGAATACGCCTTCCAGCGCATTGCCGACGCCAATCCGTTCCCGGCGATCATGGGACGGGTGTGTCCGCATCCCTGTGAGGATAACTGCAATCGCCTGAAATTGGACGAGAATGTCGGCATCAACTCCATCGAACAGTATATCGGCGACTGGCCAGAGCGGCGATTTCACCGGCATTGAGGAATGGGATAACGGTAGAGGATCGTTCGCTTGGCCGTTATGTGGACACCGAATATTTCAAGTGCATCGGCTGCCACATCTGCCAGGATGTATGCCCAACGGGCTACATCCATATGGGTTTGGGGGAGTAATCAAACCATGTTCCGATCATTGCGGTGTTTCTGTCATCTATCCTTATTCCCGATTTCAGTCATTACCTGGTAGCGTCGTGCCTGGGTTCGATATTTAAACATACTGGAAGTCGCCAGGGATTCAACAGACTTAAACTCATCTTTGTCGGTAGTTTCAGGATCAAAAACCTTCAATAGGTAAGGGTTCTTTTTACTTTGACTGGCCTCTTCAATCAGCTTTGCTGTCTCCCCAATTTCTTCCGGTGTCAGGAAATCAACACTACCGTTTGCTCGAACCAGAGGAGTGATCGTTGTAAATAATTCAAATTCAGGAAACTGATTTGCCAACCTAATGCTTTTGATCAGTTCTTCCTTGTCAATTTTATTCCCGCTCAAAGCGGCATACAGGTCTAACGGGCCTTTAATTTCCATAATTAGTCGATCGCCCAGACCCTGTTTCAATATTTTCTCAAGAAGATCTGCGTTAGGGCCGCAACTGTTTAATTGAATCTTTAAATTATGTTTCTTCAAATGGCTAAGTACTGTTAAAAGTCCTTCTGCCTGATCGGGGTTGCCATCGGAGACATTGAACCCATCAATCCACTCACCATGCAGTAAGCTTCTACCGATAAATCCAGTAAGGCTGTCTCCTGAGGCAAAATGACCGATGATGATGCTGACACCCTGCTTTATTACATTGCCATCAGTGAAAACCGGGAATTCAACGCCATCCTGATCGCGAAATATATTTTTGCGATTAGCCTTATAAAAACTGGTAAAGGCTTCTTTGCCTTCTCCTTTAACATCATGCTCGACACAGGGGATATCATTAGCTTTAAGGTATTGTTTTGTAATTTTACAACGGGTGCAACCGGTTGCTGTAAACATTTCGTATGTCATATGTATTTCCTGAATATTTAGAGGTTCTCTGATTAGGGCATGTGTCTTAGCGTTATAGTCTACATCTCACTTGACAACGCGGTAGGTAAATTACCATACTATCCCATATTGTGGGTTATCATATCCCACATCGTAGGTCGAACTCCAGATACGAAGGCTGCGCTCATTCCAAACGAAGGTGAAGATATGAAAACCATCCAGAAAGAATACGGGATACTGGTTGACGGCGATTTTATCAGAAGCAATTCGGGTAAAACCATTGATGTAATGAATCCCGCTACCGGTGAACTTCTATCCAGCGTCGCCAGTGCCGATTCCGATGAAGCTGACAAGGTCATCGCCAGTGCTGAACAGGCATTCTCAAAGTGGCGAAAAACAACCCGCACAGAGCGGGCAGCACTAATGAGACAGATTGCAGACCGTTTCGAAGCGGAACAGGAATACCTGGCACAAGTGGATATCCGGGAAACCGGGAGGTGCCTTGGAGAATCTATGCTGCTGCTCAGCAACTGCATCAGCGAATTCCGGTACATGGCCGCAGCGATTGAGGCATATGAAGAGACCTTGATCCAGCATAACAACGACTCATTCTCGATGGTGGTCAAGGAACCCCTGGGTGTCGCCGTTCTCATCCTACCCTGGAACTCCCCGGGGATGTTGTTTTCCTGGAAGGTCGCCCCTGCCCTTGCAGCGGGAAACACCGTTGTCGTTAAACCGGCATCTGCGGCTCCCCTGGTAGTAATGGAACTGGGGCGCATCTGCCAGGAAGTCTTACCCCCGGGTGTTCTTAACGTGATTGCAGGTTCAGGTAGGGAGGTCGGCAATTATCTGGTCGGTCATCCGAAAACCGCAAAGATTTCATTCACCGGATCCACCGAAGTCGGTCGTTTCATCGGCAAGGCAGCAGGAGAAAATGTCGTCCCCTGCTCACTGGAACTGGGCGGAAAATCTGCCAACATCGTATTTCCGGACGCTCATATGGACAAGGCCATACAGCTTGCGGCCATGGCCATTCTGTCATCATCCGGCCAGATTTGTGTATCCGGATCGCGGCTGTTTCTGCATGAGCAGATTTATGACGAGTTCCTCGAAAAGCTGAAAGTCAAATTTGAGAATGTGACCGTCGGCAATCCGGTAAACCCGGAGACCCAGATGGGGCCAGTGGCGGACAAAAACCAGATGAACAGCATCCTGGATTATATCGACATCGGAAAAAACGAAGGGGCAACACTTCTATGCGGCGGAGAACGACTGACCGGCGGTGAATACGACAAGGGCAATTTTATTGCGCCGACTATTTTCAGCAATGTCGAAAACAGCATGAGAATCGCACAGGAAGAGATCTTTGGGCCGGTTCTGGTCGTGATCAGGTTCTCAGATGAAACTGAGGTGATCAAAATGGCAAACGACTCCCAGTACGGGCTGGCAGCCGGTGTCTGGACCAAGGATCTTCAGCGCGCACTTCGCGTATCCAGGTCCCTTGAAGCGGGGCTGGTCTGGGTGAATGATTTCCTGACCTCGATCGGTCCCTTTGGCGGGTATAAGAAATCGGGTCTGGGAAGGGAGATCCATAAGGTGGCATTGGAATACTATTCAAATACAAAAAATATTCTGGTATCAACCAGCGATGATTTCCCGCCGATTTTCTGATTTGCAGAACTATCGGAAGACCAAAAGCCAAATGTGATATCTGGGCTTACTGTCTCATGCCCGATCACGTCCACTTTGTAATGGTCCCTCAATATTATGAAACCAGTTAATGGCGCTGAGCAAAGCGTTTTCATACAACGGATAATCCTAACCGGACTGGTGGCAATGATGGCCGTGTCCACCGACCTCTACCTGCCTGCCATTCCCCAACTGATTGAAAACCTGGGTGCAAACATCAGCCAGGGACAGCTAACCCTGAGTGTTTTTTTGATGGGTTTCGCCGTAGGCCAGCTATTTTACGGCAGTATTTCAGACCGTTACGGCCGCAAACCGGTCCTATATCTGGGCATGGGTGTTTACCTGGTCGCAACAGTGGCTTGTATCGTCGCTCCAGATATCAATAGTCTGATCGCTGCACGTCTTGTACAGGGTATCGGTGCAGCCAGTGCGCCGGTACTCGCCCGTGCCATAGTCGTAGACAGCCATAACCGCATAGATGCCGCCAGGATTATGGCTTCGATCGCAGGTGCGATGGCCCTGGTACCTGCCATTGCGCCGGTCTTTGGTAGTTGGTTACTGTATTTCTTCGACTGGCGCGCACATTTTGTACTGCTGCTGGTGTTTGGTATTTTTACCTTTTTTGGTGTCACCCGCTTGCAGGAGTCATGCAAAACAATTGGCACGGAAGTTTTGAAGTTGAGCAGTGTTTTCAGACAGTTCCCGCTGTGCCTGGGCAACCGAAACTTTGTCGGTTACACCCTGTGCGGAGGCGCGACCTATGCGGCGATGTTCTGTTATATCTCCACTTCCTCTTTCCTGGTGACCGGCTTGCTGGGTCTTGCACCTGAATATTTTGGTTATACCTTTATGGTCGTGTCTTTTGGCTATATCTCCGGCGCATTGACCAGTTCACGTCTGGTCAGTCGCAAGGGCGTCATGCGGGTATTGGCACTGGGACAATTGATTGGACTGCTGGCCGCTGGGCTGTTGCTGGTGCTTGCCTTATTTGAAATAAACCGGTTGATACCCTTGCTGATCACCTTTTTCCTGGTCTTCATGGCGGGTGGTTTAAGCCTGTCGGTCAGCCAGATGGGCGCCATTGCGGAGCTACCCAATGCCGCCGGCAAAGCTTCGTCCGTTTTCGGCTTTATACAAATTGCATTTGCATCAATGCTGGGTTACGTGGTCGGATTGCTATATGACAATAGCCTGGGGCCAACTGCCGCCGGCGTTTTCGTGGCAGTCTTGATATCTGGCACCGGTTACCTGATTATCCGCAAGACGCACATTTCCGATGACGTTAGTACTCCTTAATTTATTGGCGAACGAAGTTTTCGCGGGTCTCATCAGACATGCGAAAATTTGAACCTTCGAACATCTCCTGTTTTTTAAGATAGAAGCAATATTCGCAATCGGGATTGCAGATTGGGCCCGATCGACTAGTTCCCCCCAGGTATTTTTAATCCCGAGTTCGTCCAACATCCGGCTCATTGTGGGTGGGGAGCCATTCGGCGAGTTCCGCCTTGATCGCTGCCATTGCCGGGTCGGCGGCGAGATTTTTCCACTCGTGCGAATCTGACAGTATGTCATACAGTTCTTCGGATCCGTCAGAGTAACGAAGATAACGGTATTGCTCTCCCGAAACGGCATGATTCTCAAATCCATTCGTAGAAACTGCCCGGCGTTCGGATGGGGTCGAGGGATTTCTTAGTATGGGAACCAGACTCACACCTTCAACGTGGTCGGGGACATCCATTCCAGCCAACTCGACCAGTGTCGGGTAGAGGTCCATGAGTGAAACCGTGGTAGCCGATCTGCTACCTGGATGAGTTACTCCAGGCGCTACTACTATCAAGGGAACGCGAGTGGATTCCCGCCAAAGCGTCGCTTTGCGCCAGTCGCTTGCGTTATTGTAGACACCCGAATTGGAGGGGCTAATACCTGTCATGATCGCGGTGCGTGATGGATTGCACACCATGGCCGGAACATGCGCGTTGGTGAACGTCATTCCCATGGCGGCCAGCCGATCCAGGTTTGGGGTTATGGTCTGTGGGTGTCCTTCCAGTGGGCCAATCCAGTCGCTTAGATCATCAATCGAAATAAACAATACATCCGGACCTGCGGGCGCGGGAGCATCGTCCCGGCCCAGGACATGTGTCGGCAGCGCTAAAATTGGTAGGACAAATACATAGGTCTTTCCACCTCTGAATGACTTCATACGGTCATGTTCCCGAAGTAGCGTTTTGTTGAGTAAGTGACAGGTAATATAAAGCATATGACCCATTGATCGAATGACCGCTTTTGGCTGCGGCCATGGGCTCGCGAGCGACGATTGTTCGGTCTCAACGAGAGGCAATTGCTGGCGACAAGCAGTTGACAATCGTTCTGTACGGGGATAGCCTTATCCCACTATGCGGTACAGTTATTCTTACTAGGCAGGATTTGGGAGAAACACAGATGAGATGGAGCGCCGTACTACTGTTAGGCTTGGTCGCAGCTTTCACCACAACGGCCCTGCCGGCGGCCGGGGAGGAGCGGGAATTCTTCGACGGACTCGAAGCCCGCATGATCGGACCTTACCGCGGCGGCCGCGCGATGGTGGCCGTTGGCGTGCGTCAGGATCCGCACGTCTACTACATGGGCACGACGGGCGGCGTGTGGAAGACAGTGAACGCCGGTGCGTCCTGGGAGCCGGTATCGGACGAGGACTTCGGCAGCGCCGCGGTCGGCGCCATCGCCGTCGCGCCGTCGGACCCGAACGTCGTCGTGGTCGGTATGGGCGAGTCGCCTTTCCGGAACACTATGTCGTCCCAGGGTGACGGCGTGTACAAGTCGACGGATGCCGGAGGGAGCTGGACGCATATCGGTTTCGATCACGTCCGCCAGATCGGCGAGATCCGCATCCATCCCGGTGACCCTGACATCATCTGGGTCGCCGCGCAGGGCAACGTCTATGCGGCGGAGGACGACGGCGGCATCTTCAAGTCAACCGATGGCGGCACAACCTGGCGACGCGTCCTCGAGCCCGATAATCGCACCACCGGCGCGGTCGACCTGGCGCTCGACATGAGCAACCCACGCATCCTTTATGCGGCGATGTGGGACAACCAGCGGACGGCCTGGGACCTGCGTTCCGGCGGTCCCGGCAGCAGCATCTGGCGTTCAGTCGACGGCGGCGAGAGCTGGCAGCGGCTTGCCGGGGGATTGCCCGAGGGCATGGGCAAGATTGGCGTAGCCGCCTCGCCGGCGAAAGCCGGGCGCGTCTGGGCAATCGTCGAGGCCGAGGGCGACGAGGGCGGCCTGTACCGCTCCGACGACGGCGGCGACACCTGGAAGCAGCTAAACCGCGATCGGCTGCTACACACGCGTTCCTGGTATTACATGCACATCTTCGCTGACCCGGTGGACGAGAACACCGTGTACGTCATGAACGCCCCGTTCATGAAGTCCATTGACGGCGGCAAAACCTTTTCGCGCATCTCTGTCCCGCACGGCGACAACCACTACCTCTGGATCAACCCGAACGAACCGCGCTGGATGGTCAACGCGAACGACGGCGGGGCCAATGTCAGTTTCGACGGCGGCGCGAGTTGGTCGCGCCAGGACAACCAGCCGACCGCGCAGTTCTACCGCGTCAACACCGATAACCGCTTCGAATACCGCGTCTACGGCGGCCAGCAAGACACCTCGACGGTCGCGATCCGGAGCCGCTCCCGCGACGGCGCGATCGGCCGCGACGACTGGGAAGTGCACGGTGGCGGCGAAAGCGCGTACGTCGCCTTCGATCCCGAGAATCCGCGCTACACCTACGCCGGCTCTCCCTGGGGCCGCATTGATGAGTTCGACACCGAGACACGCACCGTCCGCTCGGTCAGGGCCTACGAGATACTGGGTCGCGGCCTGTCGGCTGGAGAGCAGAAATACCGCTTCAACTGGAACGCACCGATCGTCGTTTCGCGGCACGACAGCGACGTGATCTACCACGCGGCGAACGTGCTGCTCAAGTCGACGGATCGTGGCTACAACTGGCAGGCTGTAAGCCCGGACCTGACGCGCAACGAGACCGACAAGCACGGCAAGGGTGCCGGTCCCTACACCAACGAAAACCTTGAAATGTACAACACGATCTTCGCGGTCGAGGAAAGCCCGCAGGATGCGAACACGCTGTGGGCCGGCACCGACGATGGCCTGCTGCACGTAACGCGCGACGGCGGCGAATCCTGGAGCGAGGTCACGCCGCGGGGCGTTGGCCGCGGCATGATCAATTCAATTGACGCCTCGGAGCACGCGCCCGGCGTCGCCTACGTCACGGCGAT
>CAYWYT010000090.1:0-9133 GCA_964462665.1 uncultured Woeseiaceae bacterium
AGGCTATTAATCGAATTCATCGGATTCGGCGTACTGACAAGACACATAATTTCACGTTGGTGTGTCGAGATCTGTCGGAGATTGGAATTTATGCGCGTGTAGATAATTGGGCATACCGCCTCATCAAATCGATGACGCCAGGCCCTTACACCTTCATCCTGCCCGCTACACGCGAGGTGCCCAAACGCCTGCAGAACCCCAAAAGACGCACGATCGGGCTGCGGGTCCCCGATCACCCAGTCGTGCGAGCCATTCTCAAGGAACTGGATGAGCCTATAATGAGCTCAACCTTATTGTTGCCCGGGGACGAACATCCAATGACGGATCCGTTTGAGATCGATCGGCGTATCGGCCATGAAATTGAGGCGATTATAGAAGCGGGTCCGGTCGGTATTGAGCCGACTAGCGTGATCGATCTGACCGATGGCTACGCCAAAGTGCTGCGCAAAGGTCGAGGCGACGTTAGCGCGCTTGTCTGATCACTCTTTAGCCGAACAAACACAAGTGCAGCATGAGTATAGAATTGCGCTAGAATGCGCCAGAATCGCCATGGAATCCCGATGAAGCCTGATCTTAAAGTCCTGACCCCCGAAGACGCACCGAAGCCGGTTCAGGACGAGCAACAGTCCCCAGCGCAGTCCGAAATGCCGTTTGCGGTCGTATCTGGCGAACCAATCACGACGTTGCCGCAGGACTTGTATATACCACCGCATGCTTTGCAGGTATTTCTGGAAGCGTTTGAGGGACCGTTAGATCTGCTCCTGTACCTGATTCGCAAGCAAAACATCGACATTCTTGATATCCCCATTTCGGAAATTACGACGCAATACGTTCAGTACATCGAAGTGATGAGTGAAATGCAGCTCGATCTGGCCGGAGAATATCTGGTCATGGCTGCGATGCTGGCCGAGATCAAATCCCGCCTGCTACTTCCAAGGCCGCAAGTTGTAGAAGAGGATGAGTCGGATCCGCGTGCGGAGCTGGTGCGACGGCTACAAGAATATGAGCGTTATAAGAAAGCGGCGCAGGACATCAGTGACCTGCCGCGACTTGAGCGCGACACGTTCGTCGCGTCCGCGGATGCGCCGGAACGTAAAGTTGTAACCAAGCTCCCGGACGTAACGCTCGAAGATCTATTGGTAGCATTTCACGATGTTCTGCAGCGGGCGCAGATGTATTCCAATCTGCATCTGCAGCGTGAGCCTCTGTCAGTCCGACAACGGATGTCTGACATATTGACGCAAATCAATGCCAGTGAGTTTTCAGGCTTTGCTGATTTGTTCGATCCGGCGGAGGGCCGGCACGGCGTTACCGTCACATTCCTGGCAATTTTGGAGCTTCTAAAAGAAGCGACCATCGAAGTTGTGCAGGGCGAGGAATATTCAGCAATTCATGTTCGTGTAGCGTCGTCGGTTCGATTGGTCGACGATGACATGGATGACACACCCGTGGACTATTAGAGACCCCATTTAATGGATGCAGTTGAGATCAAGTACTTTATCGAAGCGGCTCTGCTTGCCGCCGGTCGACCATTGAGTGTCGACCACTTGCAGAGTTTGTTTGACGGTAGAACGGCGCCGGAGAAATCGGAGATTCGCGATGCGATAGCTGCGTTAGTCGAAGACTACGAACCTCGCGGTATCGTGATCGGAGAAGTTGCCTCCGGATTTCGGCTGCAAATAAAAAGCACAATGGCCGATCGTTTGCAGAAGCTCTGGGAAGAGCGGCCGCCACGCTACTCGCGAGCAATGTTTGAGACGCTTGCGTTGATCGCGTACCGCCAGCCTATTACCCGCGGTGAGATCGAAGAAGTTCGCGGCGTTTCTGTGAGCTCGAATATCATGCGTACGTTGATCGAGCGCGATTGGGCTCGAGTCGTTGGGCATCGCGACGTTCCGGGCCGCCCGGAAATGTTCGGCACAACCAAAGGTTTCCTGGATTACTTCGGACTTAAACGTCTCGATGATTTGCCACCACTGGCGGACTTGTCGGACTGGGAAAGCCTGCGTGTACAACTGAACCTGCCGGCGGTTGAAGAAGACGCCACCAATGCGATGCCAGCTGTCCCCGAATTGCCCATTCTGTATCCGGAGTCGGACGAGGCCGAAGAAGAGAATGAGGATGAATCAGATATTATGAGTGATTCCGAAATCGACGCGATCAACCAACGGATTCCTGACCTCATGGCCGTCGATGATTCAGCCGAAGAACCAGTTGACGAAAATATCGCCGACGGCACTGACGAGGACGAGGACCAAAACGCGTCAGCCAGCAGTGGCTGATCGTATTCAGAAGGTTCTGGCCGCTGCCGGTCACGGCTCGCGGCGCGCTATCGAGCAATGGATTCGTGAAGGCCGGCTCGAAGTGAACGGTGCGGTACCCACCCTTGGTGATTCTCTGGAAGGCGGTGAGCGTATAACGCTTGATGGTCGCCCGCTGGGCATCTACCGGGGGCAAACCGAGCATCGGCATTTGCTCTATAACAAACCGCCTGATGAAGTTACCACTCGCTCAGACCCGGAGGGCCGCAAACGTGTTTTTGACAGTTTGCCGAAGCTCAAAGGTTCGCGCTGGGTCGCGGTCGGCCGCCTGGACATGACGACGACGGGATTGCTGCTATTCACGACGGATGGCGCCTTGGCCAATGCTCTGATGCATCCCTCCGCGGAGATCATTCGAAAGTATTCCGTACGAGTTCACGGACAGCCTACGGCGGAGCACATCTCCGCACTGTTGCAAGGCGTTGAGTTGGATGATGGTCTAGCGCGTTTCGGCGCGGTAGAGGCAGGTCAGGGGGAAGGCCGGAATCGCTGGTTCAATGTGACCCTCAGTGAGGGGCGTAATCGGGAGGTCCGCAGATTATGGGAGTCACAGGGCTTTGAAGTGAGTCGACTGATACGAACAGGCTACGGGCCGATCGAATTACCGCGAAAACTTCGTGTCGGCCGCTACGAAAATCCAACGGAAGCGCAGGCGAAATTGCTCTACATAGCAGGCGGATTGGCGACCGAAGACAAAGAAAAAAAGCAAAGATCGACAAATAAAAGCTTTAAAAAGAGAAAGTTAAAGAAGAAACCTAAGGTATAGTCTCATTGTGAATCGAGACTTTCGCCAGTAATGCCCTTGCTGTCGGGCCCCAACAAGAAGAGATAAGGCGCCAGGATCTCCTCGGGCCGTTTCAGTTTATCTCTATCCTCGCCCGGAAACGCTTCCAGTCGCAGGCCAGTTCGAGTTGCCCCAGGGTTAATGCAGTTGACCCGCAGCTTGCCTTGGCGATGTTCGTCGGCCAGCACTTGAGAAAGTCCTTCGGTCGCAAACTTGGATGCCGCATAGGCTCCCCAGTACGCACGCCCGATTCGGCCAACGCTGCTACTGGTAAAGATGATCGATGG
The DNA here is from genome assembly GCA_964462665.1 of uncultured Woeseiaceae bacterium. Taxonomy (GTDB): domain Bacteria; phylum Pseudomonadota; class Gammaproteobacteria; order Steroidobacterales; family Woeseiaceae; genus UBA1847. The sequence continues at coordinate 3,393 of CAYWYT010000090.1, forward strand.
GTCCTCTGCCTGTTTCACCATCGGCAGCAGCACCTGAGTCAGTGCAAAAGCGGATGTCACGTTGACGTGCATAACGCGCTGCCACTGCACCGCGTCGTACTGTTCGATTGAAAATCGATCGCCAATAATACTGGCGTTGTGCACCAATCCGTCCAGGCGCCCGTATTCGTCCGCCAGATTCGTCGCAAGCGACTCGTAGGCGTTGCTGTTGGCGCTGGCCAGATCAAGTACGGCAATAGACGGCCGCGGGGCAGTCCCCAATGCTTCTATCTCGTCGTAGACTTTTTCGAGCTTCTGAACATTGCGGCCATGTAGGATGATTTGACCACCGAGAGCGGCTGCGCTCAGCGCCAATGCACGACCGATGCCGTCACTTGCGCCGGTGACCATGATGATGCGGTCGCGTAGCAGGTCGGGGGCGGCCGTGTAGGTTTTGTAATCGTTATTCAATGTTTTTCCTGGCTTTCATCTTCATCGCCCGTGCTATCTATCATCGTTCGCGGCACAGGATCGAGTGTTTCAATTTTTTCCATTTTCTTCTTGGCATGTATGCCGAGTTCCACAAATTTGCGGGCGCCTGGCAAAACCTTTCGCTCGAGTGATCCAACGGCCCGGTTATAGCTCTCCACACTGCTTCCCAACTGCCGGCCAACTTTGTTCATGTGGGTCACAAATGTAGCCAGGCGGCCGTACAGGTCCTCGGCGAGTACGCGAATTTCTTGTGCGTTATCTGCAAGCGCTAACTGACGCCAGCCATAAGCGACGGCTTTAAGCAGGGCAACGAAACTCGTTGGCGTCGCCAGAATGATTTGCTGCGCCAGAGCGGTTTCTATGAGATCCGGGTCTTCGTTGAGCGCGGCGCTCAGGAATTGATCGCCGGGAATAAACAGGATGACGAACTCCGGGCTATTCGTAAATTGTGCCCAGTACGCTTTGCTGGATAACATTCGGATATGTTCTCGAACGTTGCGTGCGTGTCGCTGCAGGCCCAGCTTTCGTTGCGCATCGTCCTTTGCCTCGACCGCCTCCAGATAAGCATCGAGAGGGGTTTTAACGTCAACAACAAGGTCGCGCTGATTGGGCATACGCACGACCATGTCCGGTCGAATGATCTGATCGTCGCCAACGCTGTGAACCTGCTCCTGAAAATCACAGTGTTCAACCATACCGGCAAGCTCAACCAGGCGGCGCAGGGTTATTTCACCCCAACGTCCCCGCACTTCAGGTCGGCGTAGAGCATTGACCAGATTCTGCGTCTCTTGTGCTAATGACTGCTGGCCCAAATGCATCGATTCCAGCTGGGACTTGATGCCACCGTAGGCCTCGCTACGAGATTTCTCCAACTCGGTTATTTGTTTTTGCGATGCCTGCAAGGCGTCGTTGATAGGCTTAACGAGATCTTCAATCGCTTTCTCGCGGTCACCGAGGTCTCTCTTGGCCTTGTCTTGCTGTGCGCCCAGGTTTTGCTCTGCAAGTCGCAAGAAATTTTCGCTGTTCGATTTTAGGGACTGGTTCGCCAGATCCGAAAAAGCAGTGGTTAACTGTAATCGAGCCGCGTCAAAGGCACTTTCGCGTTCACGCTGCAGTGCCTCCTGGTTGCTAAGAAGGGCTTCGAGATGTGCCTGACGACGTCCTGCAATCAGCCAGGCGATCAAGGCGCCCAGCAGCAGTCCAAGTAACAGAGCCGGCCCCCCTATCTGGACGAGTGGTGAATTCAGGTCCAGAGCATTCATGAAGAACTGAGATTTACCGCTTTGAGCAGGATCTGGACCAGATCGTGAGGATCAGCTGCAAATTCATCGGCACCCCAGTCTCTCGGATCATCGTCAGCCGTGATATATCCATATCCGGCCGCGACCGTAGCCATACCAGCGTTGTAACCGGCCTCAATGTCCCGCAAGGCATCACCGACATAAATACAGTCCTCTGGCGCGACATCGGACAGAGTGCATGCGTGATACAGAGGCCCAGGGTCCGGCTTGCGAGTCGACAAGGTGTCGCCGCACACAGTACAGGCACTGCGGTCAGCAAGATTTAGTATGTCCATGATCGGATTGGCGAGATGCGCGGGCTTGTTGGTAACTACGCCCCAGGGTATTTGAGCGTCGTCGAGAAGCTCCAAGAGGTCCTCGAGTCCATCAAAAACGCTGGACTGCTCACAAACCTGCTGGGCATAGCGCTCAATAAAGTCGCACATCAAAGAACTGTCAGGCGTGATCAGCTCATCCGGGAACGCCAGTGTCAGCAAGCCCATGGCCCCGTTAGATACGTGCGCGCGACCTAGTTCATAGGGAACGGGCTCTACGCCGTTGGTCTCTTGCAGATCTTGCAGTGCGGCGACCATGTCAGGCGCCGTATCCACCAAGGTGCCATCGAGATCGAAAAAGACAGCTTCGGTGTTGCCGTAAAATAAGTTAGACAAGGGACTCACCCGCTTGCGGACGCGAATAGTGCATCAGGTAGTTAACGTCGAGACCTGGCCCCAGGGAATACTCGCGAGATATTGGATTGTAGTGCATGCCAATGCTGGCTTTGAGCTCCAGGTCGGCGGCTCTTGCCCAGTCATCGAGCTCCGAGGGGCGTATAAACTTCTGATAGTCATGCGTCCCCGCCGGCAACATCTTCAGCACATACTCTGCGCCAACGATGGCAAGCATGAAAGATTTGGCGTTGCGGTTGATGGTCGAGAAAAACGCGTGGCCGCCTGGGCGCAACAAGGTATGCACCGATGCGATGATCTCGGACGGGTGCGGCACGTGCTCTAGCATTTCAAGGCAAGTAACCACATCAAACTGGCCAGCGTGGCTCGCAGCGAGCTCCTCAGCGGTAGATTGCTGATAGTCGACTTCAACGCCTGTTTCGATTTGGTGCAGCCGGGCGACCGAGAGCGGCCCCTCGGCCATATCGATACCCGTCACTAGCGCGCCAGCCTGCGCCATAGACTCCGCCAGGATGCCACCGCCGCAGCCGATATCGACAACTTTGCTGGCGTTGAGATCGACGTGCTGCCGAATCCAGTCCAGCCGCAGCGGATTTATCTCGTGCAGGGGCCGAAATTCGCCGTCTGCGTCCCACCAGCGGGTCGCCAGGGCGTCAAATTTGGCTACCTCGTGAGTATCTACGTTTTGTCTAATTTCGCTCATGGCCATGTTTGTCGTATTTGGGCCAAAATTGGCCACAAAGGAGAGCGCAGTATACAGGCCGCAGCGCCTGCTACCACTGGCATTCGGAGGATGATTAAAAGGCCCAGAAACACTGCTGATTTGAGTCGCTATGTGGTAGAATTTCACCCTTGATACGGCCCCATGAGCGGGGCGAATCGAGCCCGGCAAAATTAAGAAGTTTTCCGATAAATTCAAAGTTTAAATAATGCGTTCCGGTTCCGCTTTTTGGGCAGAACCGCGCTGAGATTGTGAGTAAATATGGCTGAAGTTGCCCAGGAACTGCTAACCGTAAGTCTCGAAGATGAGATGCAGCAGTCCTATTTAGATTACGCGATGAGTGTCATCGTCGGCCGCGCACTGCCGGACGCCCGTGATGGCCTGAAACCCGTTCACCGCCGCGTTTTACATGCGATGCGCGAGCTCGGCAATGACTACAATAAGCCGTATAAGAAATCCGCGCGCGTCGTTGGCGACGTCATCGGTAAATACCATCCTCACGGCGATTCAGCGGTCTACGACACCATCGTTCGTATGGCACAGCCCTTTTCCATGCGTGCAATGCTTGTCGACGGTCAGGGCAACTTTGGCTCGGTTGACGGCGATGCTCCGGCAGCCATGCGTTATACCGAAGTCCGGATGTCCAAGATCGCCCATGAACTGCTCGCAGACATCGAGAAGGAAACGGTCGATTTCGTAGAAAACTACGACGGCTCCGAGAGCGAACCGTCCGTAATGCCGACGCGTTTGCCGAATCTGCTCGTTAACGGCTCTTCGGGCATTGCCGTCGGCATGGCGACCAATATTCCGCCACACAATTTATGCGAGGTGATCGACGCGACATTAGCGCTGATCGAAGATCCGGATATTGACGTGCCAGGTTTGATGGAGCACATGCCTGGGCCGGACTTTCCGACTGCGGGCATCATAAACGGTGCGCAGGGCATCTATTCTGCCTACAAGACCGGTCGAGGACGGGTCTATATTCGGGGCAAGACGCACATCGAACCGATCGGCAAGGGCGACCGCGAAGCCATTATCATCACCGAGTTGCCGTTTCAGGTAAATAAGGCGCGGCTGATTGAGAAGATTGCAGACCTCGTGCGCGACAAGCGTATAGAAGGCATCAGCGAACTTCGCGATGAGTCCGATAAGGACGGTATGCGAGTCGTCATCGAATTGCGACGCGGCGAGAATTCCGACGTAGTACTGAATAATCTATACAAGCAGACCCTGCTGCAGAACGTATTTGGCATCAATATGGTTGCTCTGCTTGATGGTCAGCCGCAGCTTCTTAGTCTGAAACAGCTGTTAGAGGCATTTCTTAGTCATCGCCGGGAAGTTGTTACTCGACGGACTATATTTGACCTGCGTAAGGCTAGAGACCGAGCCCACGTTCTGGAAGGACAGGCGGTCGCGTTAGCGAATATTGACCAGGTCATTGCCTTGATTAAAGCTTCACCGACACCTGCCGAGGCGAAGGTCGCTTTGATGGCTACGAGCTGGGCGCCGGGCTCAGTCACCGCGATGCTCGAGGCGGCTGGCGATACCGATACACGCCCCGACGGATTAGAAGACGGGTTCGGTATGGTAGACGCAAACTACCGGCTCTCGCCAGTGCAGGCGCAAGCCATTCTTGACCTGCGCCTACATCGACTGACCGGGCTTGAGCAAGACAAAATAATCAACGAATACAAAGAGATATTATCGAAAATTCAAGGACTTTCTGAAATACTGGGTGACCCGGACCGATTGCTACAAGTTATCCGCGACGAACTCGCCGTGGTCCGCGAAAACTTTGGCGACGAACGCCGCACAGTAATCCTGCAAGACCACAGCGATCTGAGCGTCATTGATCTCATTCCGAGCGAGGAGGTCGTAGTAACGTTGTCGCATGGCGGTTACGCCAAAGCGCAGCCGATCGATGTCTACGAGGCACAAAAACGCGGCGGCCGTGGTCGGTCCGCGACCAAGGTCAAAGACGAAGACTTCATCGACAATCTGTTCATTGCGAATACGCATGACACCATCCTGTGCTTCTCGAGCCGCGGCAAGATGTATTGGCTTAAGGTCTATCAGGTACCACAAGCGAGCCGCGGCTCACGCGGCAAGCCAATCGTCAATTTATTGCCGTTGGATGAAGGCGAAAGAATCAACGCAGTGCTCCCGATCAAGGAGTATGACGAAGAGAGCTATGTCTTCATGGCGACTTCGGGCGGCACGGTCAAAAAGACACCATTGAGCCAATTCTCACGACCGCGATCGAGCGGCATCATCGCTATCGACCTGCGCGACGACCACCTGGTGGACGTGGCAATTACGGACGGTAAGTCAGAAATTCTACTGGTCGCGAGTTCCGGTAAGGGCATTCGCTTTGCTGAGGAAGACGTGCGACCCATGGGGCGTGGCGCCGCCGGTGTTCGCGGCATCAAGATGGGAGCTGGCCATGAATTGATCGGCCTGATCATTGTTCGCGAGGGATTGATTCTCACGGCCACTGAAAATGGATATGGCAAGCGCACGGGAATAGACGACTTCCCGGTACAAGGTCGCGGCGGCCAGGGTGTGATTGCCATTCAA
>CAYWYT010000091.1:0-8924 GCA_964462665.1 uncultured Woeseiaceae bacterium
TCAAGCGCCTGCAGTTCGACCCCACCTCGACTCGCTGTGTTGACTGTGCGAGTGCCGCCGAGAGCTGCTAGGCTTTGTCAGTGCAATTTGTGTGAAGGAATCCAGTGGACGATATTCAAAGCTTGTTTGACCACAATCGGGAATGGGCGGCGCAAATCGAGAAGGACGACCCTGGTTTTTTTGGCCGCCTGGCGAAGCAACAAGAACCTGAGTATCTGTGGATAGGCTGTTCAGATAGCCGCGTCCCGGCGAATCAAATAACCGGATTGATGCCTGGCGAAGTATTTGTGCATCGCAATGTGGCCAATGTCGTAATGCAAACTGATCTGAATTGCATGTCGGTTGTTGACTTCGCCATCCACAAGCTAAAAGTCAAACACGTCATTGTGTGCGGCCACTATGGCTGTGCGGGTGTGCATGCTGCGATGGATGACAATGCGGTCGGCGCCGTGGATCACTGGTTGAGTGGCATACGCGATCTTTGGGAGCAACATGAGGACGAGCTCGGGCAGCTGGATCTAAAAGCTGCCGAAGCGCGTCTCTGCGAGCTGAACGTCTTGCATCAGGTTAAATCACTGTGCCGAACGACGGTGATGAAAGACGCCTGGAGTCGTGGCCAGGACGTCAATGTTCATGGCTGGATTTATGGTATTCAGGACGGGTTGTTACGTAGTCTTGGAGATCCGGTAACGTCGACGAGCAACGGCTAACAAGCCGGCCAGGGCGAGCAAGCCAAAGCTGCCGCCACCGCCACCGCCACCACCGCCACCACCGCCGCCACCAGTGCTCCGCGTCGTGGGAGTTGGATTGAGGCCGGCCGCAGTATCAACCGTGGTATCAATAACCGTTATTTCTGTCACGATGACGTAGTTGTCATTCACAATGGCATCTGGTGCCGTGTAATTCTGCAGCGGGAAGTCGTTAAACCCTGAGACTCCGTTAAACGTCGGTACTGCGGCAATAGCATCAACAACTGACATACCGCTGGTGACTTCGCCGAATACCGTAAACCCACCGTTTTGGTTGTCGAGATTGGCTGCGTTATTGCCGAGGTTGAAGAACCACTGACTCGTTGCCGAATTTGGGTCACCACCTAATTTTGCCATTGCAATCGTGCCACGAACGTTTGAAAACTCCGGCTCATTCGTGACAGACGGTCTCTCTGTAATGACGCTGAGCCCGGCATTGGCGTCGGTAACAACAGCGCCACCCTGAACGATAAAACCGGATACCGAACGATGAAAGACTGAGTCGCTGAAATCACCGTTCTGCACGTAGGCCAGAAAATTGGCAACCGTTTCCGGGGTCGCGTTGTCGTAAAGATTGATCTCGAACTCGCCCAGATTAGTCTCGACTTCGACAATGGTCGCGGAGCTTACTTGTGGGGCGAGGGCTGCCAGTGAAAGCAGCGGTGCGGCGATCAGGGATCGCAGTGAATTCTTAGAGTGCATGTTGAGGTCTCTGCTGTGGCTATAGATGCGTTTGATTGCAACGGGAGATTGTACACTGGTAGACAGCGGAGGAAAGGCTCGGTTCCCCGATCTGCATGGGTTATGGTCTTTGCTCCAAGTGGCAAAGGTCGCGGACTAAAGGGATTTGCATTTGCGAGTGATGAAGGGACGGGCGTTCTGCGTAGCTCAGGGCTGGTTGCGGCGGTGGTCCCGGACCCGTTTCTCTATTTGGCATTTTCATGAATGGTTTCGCGAAAAATTGGCGCATATGAATGCTTGATTTAACGCACCGGGTTGCACGACCGGCCGACATACCTGCGATCGTCGAATTGATGCGCGCGTCAATCACCGAGAATATGCAAGCATTTCTTTCTGCGAGCGAAATTGAAGCGGCGAAAGAGACAATGGGCGTAGATCAGACATTGATTGACGACGAAACCTATTTCTTGATCGAGACAGTCAGGAACAGGGAGGCAGTCCTGGTGGCTTGCGGTGGCTGGGGAAGACGCAAAACGCTCTATGGCGGTGACCATACCGTCGGTCGTGATGATTCGTTAAGCGACCCCAGTGTTGACGCTGCACGCATTCGCGCGATGTATACGCACCCGCAATGGATTCGCTGCGGAATAGGCACACTGCTTCTGAGCCTGGGCGAGAAGGCCGCACGAGAGGCAGGGTTTCGGAACATAGAACTCGGTTCAACAATCCCCGGAGAGCCGTTTTACCTTGCCCAGGGCTACAATGAGCTTAGTCGAGAGACTCTCGTCGCGGCCAACGGTGCCGAGAATGTTGTGATAAGAATGGGCAAATCCCTAAGGGACGAAGCGAATGAGTAATCAGGTATTGGCGTATACGATGTTCAGACTTTTCATGGGGCTTAACCTGTTCATGCATGGAGCGGTCCGCCTCGGACCCAATTACGATGGCTTCATAATCTGGACTCAGGGCGTGTTCGCAGAATCCTGGCTGCCGATGTGGCTCGTCACGTTGGAGGCGAGGCTGATACCGGGTGTCGAAATCGCGGTCGGTATACTGCTATTCCTCGGCTTCAAAACGCGGCTTGCACTGGTTGCGGCGATCGTCTTGATGGCAACCCTGGTATTCGGTATGAATGTTGTGCAGAACTGGGAGCTCGTCAATCGCCATGTAATCTATGTCATCGCGTTTTACCTTCTCTTGCATAATTTGCAATTCAATCAAAAATCGATCGACGCTCGACTAAGCTCTCGGAGTCCAGAATGAAGTTAATACCATTTATCGGCCTGGCTATTTTTCTGTCAGCTTGTGACCGCGGGACTAACACGGACGCCGGCATCGAGATCGATGCGGATGATATCGCCGGTGTTGTCACGAGTACGGTGGGTGTCGAAGCTGGCGTATGGGTAATCGCCGAAACTCATGATCTGGATACGCGCTTCATTCGTACTGTCGTTACCGACGATGAAGGTCGTTATCTGGTTCCTGATTTGCCGAGCGCAAATTACGAACTCTGGGTGCGCGGCTACGGATTGGCTGATTCGGCAAGAATCGCAGCAAATCCCGGCACGATCGTAGACATCAAGGCGACCGTTGCACCCGATGCGGCGACTGCTGCAAAGGTTTACCCGGCAGCGTACTGGTATTCGATGGTTGAGGTTCCCGAGCAAGCTGAGGTCGAACATCTGAATAACGGGCTCAATGAGTATCTCGCGTGGATGAAGAATCTGGGATGTGCGAGCTGCCACCAGCTTGGCAATCTCGCGACCCGAACATTGCCTGCAGCACTCGGAGAATTCGAGTCTTCGCATGCGGCCTGGGTGCGGCGGACGCAGTCCGGGCAAGCTGCCAATATCATGATTCGGCAAGCCAACTCGCAACTACGCGGTGTCCCTTACAAATACCTCAGCGAATGGACGGATCGGGTCGCCGCGGGCGAGATACCGGCAACACAGCCAGAACGACCAAGTGGTCTGGAGCGCAACGTCGTTGCAACAGTGCGTGACTGGTCAAAGCCTACCGGCTATATGCATGATTTGTCCGGTACCGATCGACGCGATCCAACTGTCAATGGCTATGGTGCCTTGTACGGTGCGCCGGAACTCAGCACGGACGAATTCCCGATGCTGGACCCTGTCAATAACGTAGCAACTACCTTTGATGCGCCGGTGCGCGATGAAGACACCAAGAGCGCAAGCAGTATTCCTGTCGTACAGCCGTCGCCGTATTGGGGCGCAGAAGCAATTTGGGACTCACGTGCAAATGCACACAATCCGATGCTCGATCAGGATGGACGAGTTTGGTACACGGTCGCCATTCGACAGCCAGATAACGTTCCGGATTTTTGCCGTGAGGGATCGGATCATCCTTCGGCCGAGCTTTTTCCGGTTTCCGGGAATGCGCGGCAATTGGCGTACTACCTGCCCGAGACCGGTGAGTACAATTTTGTAGATACCTGTTTTAGCAATCACCATCTGCAATTTGCAGAAGATGAGGACAACACGCTGTGGACGAGCGGTGGCGGCGACATTGTCGGCTGGCTGAATACCCGCCAGTTACTCGAGACCGGTGACGTTGCGGCATCGCAGGGCTGGACGGCGATGATTCTTGACTACAACGGCGACGGCGCGCGCGGTAAATACACCGAGCCAGACGAGCCTGCTAATCCAGATTTGGACAGGCGTATTGGCGGTGGCGGTCAAATAAACAAATATGGTTTTTACGCGGTAATGCCGAGCCCGGTCGATAATTCAGTCTGGGGATCAAACACGGGTGTGCCGGGCGCCGTGATTCGCCTTGACCCGGGCGACAATCCACCGCAAACGGCTTTGGTCGAGAAATACAATGTGCCTTTGCCGGGTTTCGGAGTACGTGGTGCTGATATAGATCGCAACGGCGTTGTCTGGGTTTCTCTGGGCAGCGGGCATATGGGCGAGTTTGATCGCAGCAAGTGTGCGGCTCCGTTGAACGGTCCTGATGCGACCGGTGATCATTGTCCGGAAGGCTGGACCTTTCATGACTTGCCGGGACCTGGATTTGCGAATCACCCTGACTACAGTGTCGAATCCAGTTATTACACCTGGGTCGATCAGCACAACACGCTGGGATTGGGTGCAAATACGCCGATAGCGACCGGCAATCTCTTCGATGGTGTGCACGCATTGGTCGAAGAAGAATTTATCACGCTGCGGGTGCCGTATCCCATGGGCTTTTTCTCGAAGGGCTTCGAGGGCCGCATCGACGATGTTGATGCCGGTTGGAAAGGGCGCGGATTGTGGGTGCCCAGTGGCGATCGCACGCCATGGCATAAAGAAGATGGGGTCGGCAGCAATCCTCTCGTGGTGCAGTTCCAGATGCGCCCGGATCCATTGTCGAAGTGAGAAACACACAGAAATTCTTGATGGCTATCGTGGTGCTTGCGCTCGCGACGACTTCAATAGCTGACACGAAACTGAATGACGGCACGGTATTGTCGGATTCACCGACGTGGGTCGTTACTTACATCGAAGTTGCTGTGGATATGGCGGATGCAGCGGCTGCGTTAATCGCGGCTCAATCGACTGCCAGCAGAGAAGAAAAAGATAATTCGTATTTCGAGGGTCTGCAGCGAGTTGGTCAGGACAATCATTTCGTGGTGCTTGAGGCCTGGAAAGATCCTGAAGCTCGCGCACAACATGCTGCGGCCGCTCACACACAGTCTTATCGCAAAGCATTGCAGCCATTGCTCTATGCACCTTACGATGAGCGCCCGCACGCGGGGCTGGAAGCGATCGCGCCGCAGGAAATACCCCAAGCCGATGCCGCAACAATCTTCGTATTGACGCACGCCGACATCATTCCACCGGAGCAATTCGCGCCCTGCAATCGACGGCCTGATCCGAACGGTCCTTGCGGAAATGACTTGCTAACCGATCTGGCCAAAGCAAGTCGCGACCATACTGGCAATCTGCATTTTGACGTATTGACCCAATCTAATCGCGGTAATCATATGACGGTCGTTGAAATGTGGGACAGCTCAGCTACTCAAGCTGCACATCAAACGCATTTGGATAAGAAGAATTTTCGCGATGAGCTCGCGGGTATCGAGGCCGGCAGTGGCGTCAATCCCGATCCGCAATTCGTGCTGAACATGATGACCGGCAGTTTGTGGGACGAGCGTTTGTATCGACTTATAGACTGACCATCTTAAGTAGTTCAGGACTGAACTGTTCTTGCGCGTCAGCATAGATTGGCGCTACCGCGTCGACAAAGGCGGTACGTTGTTGCGACGTTAGCTGAACAATTTCCCCGCCGGCTTCGCGAATAACTTCGGCTGCGTCAATCTCCGCCTGATCGTGCAATTGCCGCTGCAGTTTCACCGCATCGTTAACCGCTGCATGCATTTCGGATTGCAATTCTTCCGGCCATGCATCGAATGTTGGCCCGTGTACAAAAATAGGGCGAGACAAATACGAGTGGGCGGTCTCTGTGTAATAGCGCTGCACTTTATAGAGGTTGTAGGTGACGACATTCTCAAATGGATTTTCCTGGCCGTCCAGTTCGCCGGACTCAAGGCCGCTGAAAACAACAGGTAGCGGTGTGACCTTCGGGTTTGCGCCTAGCAACTCGAACGTTCTTTTCTGCACGCCCAGTACTCGAATGGTTAATCCCTGCATATCGTCTGGCTCATGAACGGGTCGCACGCTATTGGAGATGTGTCGAAAACCGTTCTCGAAAAAACCCAGCACACGAAGATTCGAAGCAGCTTCGATGCTGTCAATTGCTGACTGTCCAAGTGCTCCGTCCATCGCAGTACGGGCTGCGGCGCTGTCCGGGAATAGAAAAGGAAGGGCGGCAATTTCCAAAGCAGGATTGCCGGCGAACATCGTCAGGTAGGCAAGCGACAGAACGCCGTTATCGACCATCCCGATAAGATCACCAGCCGCGTCGTAGCCGACATCAAGAATGTTGTAGACGTACTTGACCTCAAGTTCATCGCCGAATTTTGCTTCGAGTCGATCGCCAATGAGCTTTAGCCCTCGACTAAAACTTGAGGTGGACGGGCCATACCCGCCGAGGATGATGCGATTCGTTTGCGGCGCGCCCAACGCGAGACCGCCAATAACTAATGCCGATGCGCCAAGAAACTGTCGTCGATGCATGTCCTGGCCTACTCGTAACCCGATGCGGTTGCAGGATCGCAGCCATACCGAATGATTTCTTGATTGGTGCTGTGCAACAGTTGGCTACCTTTGAGCGGCGCCGAATAGTAGAGCGGGTCCAGCATGCTCCATTCGATGAGCAAGCGGCGCGTCTCCGAATCTATTGAGAGACGTTCGATCAGTGTCATTTGTGAGGAATTTAACGTCGAACCAACCAATACGCCTGCTTCGAATGCTGCTGTCTCGATGACTAAGACGTCGCCCTCAAAGTGACCGATTGAGTGCCCCATGTCGCTGCGCACAAAGTCCGCAGGATGCTCTGTAAGATCGAGGTGAACAGTACGTGTAACGTCCATGGACTCGTGATAAATAATGACTTCCTGGTCTTCCTTGTGAATTGATGTTGCAAGGCCTGGCGGCCCCCATTCACGCACTGGGCTGCCGGCCCGACATTGAATGGCGGGATGCCCCGTGACCGGATCAAAGGCTGCAACCGCGGCCTTGCCCGCCGCAGTAATCGAGTCATCACCGCTGCGTGGTCCGCGCCCGCTGTCGTCGCCATACATGCCCGGGCGAATCCAAGTGCCGAATATGCTTCGCTCTTCACCAGGAGTTAGTTCGGCTGGTTGGTTATCGGCGAATTGCGATCGTGCTGTATCCACGGTTCGCATTTCAAAGCTGCTGCCGTCGGCAAAATAGCCTACGGCGAATTCACATCGCAGCGGATCGCGCCTTGCTTCAAATCCCATCACAACGATGGACTCGCCGACGGTAAACAAGGTCTTATCAGCGCCGTGTCGAAGTAACTGACTGCGCGCCTGCAGTTCGCAGTCGTAGACCACGGTCTCACCGCTATCATTAGTCGCTTCAATGAACAGATGGCCGTGCGGGTTTATGAAATCAAAACGTTTTACGGTGCCTTCGATTCTAATCAGCTTGTCGGGATCAAAGTGTGCGGAGAAGCCATGATGGGCGCTCGCGCCTGGAGCAAAAGCGCCCAGGCACAAACAAAATATTCCCAGGGTTATCTTTCGCACGGACTAAATGACCACCACTTCAATTTCTCCAAGCCCCTCAATGCCGGCTTTCATGACATCGCCCTTATCAACAAGGCCAATGCCGGCAGGCGTTCCGGTCAGGATGATATCGCCCGCCGCGAGTTTGTAATATTTCGACAGAATCGCAATTCCTTGCGCTACCGACCAGCGTTGGAGGTCGAGATCCGAGTCCTGTTTCATTTCACCATTAACACTGAGCCAGATGCGGCCGGTTACTGCGTGGCCATTGTCCGCCACCGTATAAAGCGGTCCACACGGAGCGGAGTGATCAAATGACTTGCTGATCGCCCAAGGGCGTGAGAGCCCCTGTGCGACGTGTTGTAAGTCCTCGCGAGTCATATCGAGGCCCACGCCGTAGGCGTAAACATGCTCCAGTGCGTCCGCCTCACTGATATTGGCGCCACCACTCTTCAATGCCACGACCATCTCGGCCTCATAGCGTAATTCTTTGGTCATCTGTGGATAGGGGAAATTATTACGGCTCTCGCCGACCGCATCTCTGGGCTTGATGAAGAAGAAGGGCGGTGTTTCATCCGGGTTATCGCCGGATTCAATCGCGTGCGCACGATAGTTACGACCGAGACAATAAACGCGGCGTACCGGAAAACGATCGTCGGAGCCGTTAATTTCCATTGATACGACGTCCGGAGCGTCGATTACGTAGCCAGATTCCTTGGCGGAGACTGTGTCGGTAATGGTTGCAAGAGTGGTGACGCCAACCGCGGCTACGCCGCCCTTTAGAAAGCGTCGACGGCCGTTGGTTTTCGTTTCATTCATGCACATTTCTCCCTGTGTCCACCTGCAACTATAACCCAACATGAAAATCGAATTCGAGTCGGAGATTGCGAAGGTATACTGGTCGCAGATCCGGGAGGATGTGGCGGCCGAATACTCAAATGGAGAGCGATAATGGAGGTTGTTAAAGCAGGCCAAGAGCACGTCGCCGAGGTCGCTCGGCTTTTTGATCTCTACCGGCAGTTCTACGAGTGTGAAGCAGATATAGCCCTGGCGACGCGCTTCATAAGCGACAGGCTTGAGCGTGGGGAGTCCGACATATTTGTGGCCGTCGACGGCGATACGGCAGGTGGCTTCGTCCAGCTCTACCCATCGTTTTGTTCCGTTGATGCTGAGAAGATCTTTATTCTCTACGACCTGTACGTTGATGCGAGCGTTCGCAAATCCGGATTAGGCGAACAGCTTATGAATGCAGCAACAGCATGGGCAAGAGAACAAGGAGCTGCCCGACTGGACCTTCTTACCGAAGACACTAATCTGGCCGGACAGCACTTGTACGAGAA
>CAYWYT010000092.1:0-8729 GCA_964462665.1 uncultured Woeseiaceae bacterium
TTGCCCGGGTTGTGCTGCAAGCCTTCCCGGGCAGTTTTAATTCCAGTGTCGTCGCAGAAACCGTGGGTAACCCGGTACGCGAAGACATAGCCGCAGTTGCGGCACCTGCTGCTCGATATTCCGAGCGACAAGGACCACTTCGCTTGTTGGTCGTCGGCGGCAGTCAAGGTGCGTTGGCACTGAATCTCACTGTACCCGAAGCATTGGCGCAGCTGCCGGCTGATGAGCGCCCTCTGGTGCGCCATCAATGCGGCGAACTCACTTTCGACAAAGCGCAATCGGCCTACGCAGAACATGGTGTTGAGGTTGAGCTACTCGCCTTTATCGAAGACATGGCAGCCGCATATGCCTGGGCGGATCTGGTCGTTTGCCGATCTGGAGCGCTAACGGTTGCCGAACTTTGCGCGGTTGGATTGCCCGCACTGTTCGTGCCGTTTCCAGGCGCGGTTGATGATCATCAAACTGCAAATGCGCGACCAATGGCCGATGCAGGCGCTGCGGTGATCATTGATCAAAGCATGCTCAGCGCGCAGGTCCTGGCCGAGCAATTGCGCGAATGGCTGAGTTCGCGTGCAACTTTACAAGCCAGAGCTGAGACCGCTCGTGGCTTGGCAAAACCAAAAGCGCTGTCACGCATTACCGAGCTGTGTCTGCAGCAAGCGGGGGTCGCAGCGTGATTAAGAGAATGCGTCGAATTCACTGTGTTCATTTCATCGGCATCGGTGGCTCCGGCATGTCGGGAATTGCTGAAGTGATGTTGAGCCTCGGCTACAAAGTGCAGGGCTCGGACCTCAAACAGAATAAGCAAACACGGCGTCTTGCGGAGCAGGGTGCCACCGTCTTCATCGGCCACGCCGCCGGGAACATTGACAACGCAGATGCCGTTGTCGTCTCGAGCGCGGTCGATGAAACCAATTCAGAGGTTGTCGCCGCACGCGAAAAACTGATGCCGATTGTGCCGCGGGCCGAGATGCTGGCCGAACTCATGCGCTTTCGGTACTCGATCGCTGTCGCGGGCACGCACGGCAAGACAACTACGACGAGCCTGGTCGCAAGCGTGCTTGCAGAAGGCGGGCTCGACCCGACCTTCGTAATCGGTGGGCGACTAAAGAGTGCGGATGCTAACGCGAGACTTGGTCAAGGTGACTATCTGGTCGCAGAAGCAGATGAGAGCGATGCTTCGTTTGTGCACCTGAAGCCGATGCTGGCCGTCGTTACCAATATCGACGCGGATCACATGTCGACCTATGACGGCGACATCGAGAAATTACGCTCAGGGTTCATTGAATTCCTGCACAACCTGCCGTTCTACGGACTGGCTGTCGTATGCACCGACGATGCGGGTGTGAATGAAGTACTAGGCAGAATCGGACGCTCGATCGTTACTTACGGCGTCAACGACGAAGCTGATGTTCGCGCAACTAACATTGAGTTTTCACATGGTCTTTCCACCTTCGATGTGATTCGATCCGGCGATCGCGAGGCATTGCGCATATCACTGCAGTTGCCCGGATTGCACAATGTCCGCAATGCACTGGCCGCTATTGCCGTGGCCGATGAACTGCAGATCGCGGATGCAGCCGTTATCGGGGCGTTGCAGGAATTCGAAGGCATTGACCGCCGCTTTCAGAGTTTGGGCGAGATCGAAACCGCCGCCGGCACAGTTTTGCTGGTCGATGATTACGGTCATCACCCGACCGAAATTGCCGCAACACTGGAAGCTGCTCGTTCCGGGTGGCCGGAGCGGCGCGTCGTGCTGGTCTTTCAACCACACCGTTACTCGAGAACGCGAGATTTGATGGACGACTTCGCAGTCGTACTGTCCGAGGCTGATGTCACTATCGTGCTCGATGTCTATGCTGCGGGCGAGGCACCAATCACCGGTGCCGATGGTCGGGCCATTGCGCGCGCGGTGCGTTCTCGCGGTGCCGTTGAGCCGGTTTTTGTCGAGTCGCTGGAGGAATTATTGCCGGTGCTTGATGGATTGCTGGAAGACGGCGACCTGGTATTGACTATGGGTGCCGGTGACATCGGCGCTTACGCGGCCGGATTGCCTGACCTGCTGCGCAGCAAACCTAATCTGACAGTGCACTCATGATGGCAACCGCGAAACAAATGGACGGTACCGGTGAGTTGCGCGAGAACGAGCCCATGAGTCGACATACCTCATGGCGTGTCGGCGGACCGGCAGATCTGTTTTTCATACCGGCGAGTCTTGAAGATCTATCGCAGTTTCTTTGCGACCTGGATCCAGCGACTCCGATTTTTTGGCATGGCGTTGGTAGTAATTTGCTGGTGCGCGACGGAGGTATTCGCGGCGTAGTAATTTCAGCAGCCAGGATTCTGCGTTCAATAGAGCGTGTCGAGCCGTATTTGGTTACTGCGGGTAGTGGCCTTGCATGTACGCAACTGGCGCGTCAGTGCTTGCGCTGGGGTATCGGGCCGTCAGAATTTTTTGCCGGAATTCCGGGTACAGTTGGCGGTGCGTTGGCGATGAACGCCGGCGCTCACGGTGGCGAAACCTGGGAGCGTATTGAGTCGGTACGTACGATCGATCGGGCAGGCGAAATTCATCTGCGGGCACCGGGCGAATATTCAGTTGGCTATCGCAGTGTCAAAGGTCCGTCGAACGAATGGTTTGTTGAAGGTACGTTTCGATTTGACCCGGAAAAAACCGCGAGCAAGGAAACATTGGATACCTTGCTCGAGCGTCGCAAGACGACGCAGCCTCTTGGCCTGCCGAGTTGTGGGTCGGTATTCCGAAATCCGCCCGGCGATCACGCCGCGCGTCTGATTGAAGCGGCGGGACTCAAGGGCTATCGCATCGGTGGTGCCGAGGTGTCACCTAAGCACGCGAATTTCATCATCAATAGTGACAACGCTACGGCCACTGATGTTGAAGAGCTCATCGAGCATGTTCGTCACACCGTAATAGAGCAACATGGCATCGAATTGCTGCACGAAGTTCGAATCGTTGGCGAGGTTTCACGATGACGCGATTCGTTGCAATGCGCGAACGTCGCAAGCACGTCGAAAGTGCACGCGAGTTTGGACGTGTGGCCGTAATGCTTGGCGGTTTCTCGAGCGAGCGAGAGGTGTCGTTAGAAACGGGTGCCGCGGTACTTCAGGCGTTGCAGGAGCGTGGTATCGACGCACACGGCTGGGATCCGGCGAAGCATACGATGGCTGAGTTTGCCGCAGCGGGTTTTGAGCGCGTCTGGATCGCATTGCACGGCACGGGCGGCGAAGACGGAGCCCTACAGGGTGCGCTTGAGTGGCTTGACACACCGTATACCGGTAGCGGTGTTATGGCATCGGCAATCGCGATGGACAAGGTTCGCAGTAAGCATCTCTTCGATGCTGTCGGCATTCCGACGCCGGAGTATGCCGTGATTCGCCACCGCGCGGACGCGGTCATGGCAGTCGAAGAACTCGGATTCCCGTTGATTCTCAAGCCTACCAGGCAGGGATCCAGCGTTGGCATGAGCAAGGTGTTTGAACCTGAAGATCTGGATAACGCGGTCAAACTCGCGCTGCAATACGGCGGCGTCGCGCTAGCGGAGCGCTGCATCGTTGGTGATGAAACTACGGTCGCTGTTTTGCAGGGTGTGGCGCTGCCCAGTATTCGCATTGAAACGCCACGTGTCTTTTACGACTACCGCGCAAAGTACGAATCGGATCGCACCGAATATCACTGCCCGGGCAGCAGCGACGCGAAGCTTGAGAAACGATATGCCGAACTTGCCGTCGCTGCGTTTTCGGAGCTCGGTTGCCGTGGCTGGGGGCGTGTCGATTTCATGACCGGTGCCGACGGCGAACCGCAAGTCCTGGAAGTGAATACGGTGCCTGGAATGACCAGCCACAGTCTGGTGCCGATGGCTGCTGCCAAGGCGGGCATTGATTTTGCTGAACTGTGCTGGCGAATTCTGGAAACGAGTGTCGGTGTCGACACCAGCGCGACCCACATAGAGGTAGTAGCCAATGACGCGTAAACAAGCGAAGCGGCGTAAACCGAAAACGGCGCCGAAGTTTCGCATGCCAAGTATTCGGGTCAGTCTGATCGTCGGCCCGATTGTGGCAATCGGCGTGATCGTAGCGACCTATCAACTCAGTTCCAGTGTGCTCGACAGACAGATTCGCTCGATCGAAGTTAGCGGTCCTTTTCAAAGAGTAACTGCGTTGCAGATCGAAGCGGTTATTAGCGACGAACTCGAAGACGGTTTCGTAAGTGCTGACCTCGCGCTGATTCAGCAACGGATTGTAGAAATGCCGTGGATCGATCAAGCATCGGTTGCACGGCGTTGGCCAAGTCGCTTACGCATTACGGTAACCGAGCAGGTGCCTGCTGCGATCTGGGGTGAGAGCGGACTCTTGAATACGCGCGGCGAGTTGTTCGTTAACAGCGTCCGTCATGTACCGGCGGAATTGCCACGGCTGAGTGGTCCGGAAGAACGGTCCGGAGACGTTGCGCGGCGCTATCTGACAGTGCGCGATCGTTTGATCCCTGTCGGACTCGACCTCAGGCGTGTGCATCTGGATCCACGTGGTGCGTGGGAAATGACATTACAAAATGGCGTGGAAGTACGCCTCGGACGCCGCGAAACAGAAAATCGCACAGAACTCTTTCTGGATATCGTTGCGGACATCATCACGAGTCGTGCTGATGAGATTGAATATGTGGACATGCGTTATAGCAACGGCTTCACGATTGGTTGGAACAATGGTTCAAACACACCGGTGGCAGACCCGAGCGACGATGCTGACAACATGCTGGCACTAAGAGGTAGGCCCTGAATGACTAAACGCGGTGACAAAAACCTGATCGTAGGTCTCGACATTGGAACGTCCAAGGTTGTCGCGATAGTGGGCGAGATTAACGACGACGGTGGTATTGAAGTCGTCGGTATTGGTTCGCATCCGTCGCGCGGTTTGAAGCGCGGAGTGGTCGTGAATATCGAGTCAACGGTGCACTCGATTCAGCGCGCCGTGGAGGAAGCCGAACTCATGGCTGGTTGCGATATTCATTCCGTCTATACGGGCATCGCCGGCAGTCACGTACGCAGTCTGAATTCGCACGGCATTGTAGGTGTGCGTGACAAAGAGGTCAGTGCAGGAGACGTTGATCGCGTCATCGATGCTGCTCGTGCGGTAGCGATACCTGCCGACCAGAAAATACTGCACATCTTGCCGCAGGAATTTCTGATCGATAACCAAGGTGGCATTCGCGAGCCGGTAGGCATGTCGGGAGTGCGCCTCGAAGCGAAGGTGCACATGGTCACGGGTGCAGAAAGTGCGGCCCAGAATATCGTCAAGTGCGTGCAGCGATGTGGCCTGGAAGTCGATGACATCGTACTCGAGCAACTGGCATCGAGTTATTCGGTCCTGACAGATGATGAGAAAGAGCTCGGTTCCTGCATTGTAGATATCGGCGGCGGAACAACAGACATCGCCGTATTTCTTGGTGGCGCAATTCAACATACCGCCGTAATTCCCATCGCTGGTGATCAGGTAACAAATGACATCGCGGTATCAATGCGAACACCGACGCAATACGCCGAAGAGATCAAAATTAAATACGCCTGCGCGTTGTCGCAGCTGGCGAATCCAGATGAAACCATAGAAGTACCGAGTGTTGGTGAACGGCCACCGCGCCGACTGGCAAGGCAAACGCTCGCCGAAATTGTCGAGCCGCGCTATGAAGAATTGTTCGGCTTGATTCGCGATGAATTGCGCCGCTCAGGTTTCGAAGAATTGATTGCTGCGGGCATCGTCATCACGGGCGGCAGCGCCAAGATGGAAGGTGCGGTTGAGCTCGCAGAAGAGGTGTTTCACATGCCGGTGCGTCTCGGCGCGCCGCAGTACGTTGAAGGACTCATGGACGTGGTTCGGAATCCGATCCACGCCACGGGGGTTGGTTTGTTGTTGTACGGCTTTGAAAGCATGTCGCGAAGAACTACGCGTGGTGCGCCGATAAGCAGCAATTTGGGCGATGTTTGGGACCGCATGAAATCGTGGTTCAGCGGACAGTTTTAAAAATAACTTACAAATAGCTTTATAAGCGGAGGAAGTACAAATGTTTGAATTAATGGATGCGCACAGCCAGAGTGCTGTGATTA
The DNA here is from genome assembly GCA_964462665.1 of uncultured Woeseiaceae bacterium. Classification (GTDB taxonomy): domain Bacteria; phylum Pseudomonadota; class Gammaproteobacteria; order Steroidobacterales; family Woeseiaceae; genus UBA1847. The sequence goes on from CAYWYT010000092.1 coordinate 6,117, forward strand.
AAGTCATCGGAGTTGGCGGCGGCGGCGGCAACGCCGTAGCACACATGGTCGAAACCGGAATTGAAGGTGTTGACTTCATTTGTGCGAATACAGATGCGCAGGCGCTGAAAACTGCAAAAGTAAGAACAGCACTGCAAATCGGTTGCAACATCACCAAAGGACTTGGTGCTGGTGCTGATCCGGACATCGGTCGACAGGCAGCGATGGAAGATCGTGATCGTATTCACGAGGTTATCGAAGGTGCCGATATGCTGTTTATCACCGCAGGCATGGGTGGTGGTACCGGAACCGGTGCTGCGCCGGTTGTTGCGCAGGTTGCCAAGGAGCTCGGTATTCTGACGGTCGCGGTGGTTACAAAACCTTTTGAGATGGAAGGTAGCAAACGACTCGCACTGGCAGATCAGGGTATTGCCGAACTCGGCAAGTACGTTGATTCGTTGATCACCATACCGAACGAGAAATTGCTCGCGGTGTTGGGCGGTGAAACAACCTTGCTAGACGCTTTCCGTTCGGCGAACCAGGTGCTGCAAGGTGCGGTACAGGGCATTGCAGAACTGATCACTCGTCCTGGCTTGATCAATGTCGATTTTGCTGACGTTAGAACGGTCATGTCTGAGATGGGCATGGCGATGATGGGGTCCGGTGAATCATCAGGTGAAGGACGTGCTCGGGAGGCTGCGGAAGCTGCCATTTCAAGCCCGCTACTTGAAGATATTAATCTTGCCGGTGCGAATGGCATTCTGGCGAACGTCACGGCAGGCATGGATCTGTCTATCGGCGAATTCCAGGAGGTGGGTAACACGATCAAGGAGTTTGCATCAGCTGATGCAACTGTTGTTGTTGGTACGGTTATCGATCCGGATATGACCGATCGCATCCGCGTTACGGTTGTTGCTACCGGTCTGGGCAAGAACGCCAGTAGCGCGGAATCGCCAATGCGAATCGTCAAGCACACGACCGCAGCGGCAGAGCCGAACTACCATGGTCTGGACAAGCCAACTGTACAGCGTCAACGTGCGGTAGGTGACGGTCTGCAAGATGCAGGCCTGCAGGAAGAGTTGCTCGACATCCCGGCGTTTCTCAGACGCCAGGCTGACTAACGACCTGATCGGTCGTTAGAGTAAGACCTCCGCTTCGCCGGCCCGGAACTTCCGGGCCGGCAACTTTCCTGTCTCTGTAACGCAACATCTAATTCTGAAATCATAGAACAGCTCTAAGAGATTGAATTCTTGAAGAGTTTTTCTCTAATGTGCTAATCTTGCACGCATAAATCGCTGACATAGAAACTCAATGCTGCGCCAAAGAACTTTGAAGACAGCTATACGTGCAACCGGTGTCGGTCTGCACACCGGCGAAAAGGTCTACATGACCTTACGGCCTGCCGCGGAAAACTCAGGAATTACCTTCAGACGAGTCGATCTCGACCAACCAGTCGATATCAAGGCTGACCCACGTCTCGTGGGTGAGACGATGCTGGGAACAACGCTGATCAAGGACGGCGTAAAGGTCGCTACGGTCGAGCATTTGATGTCCGCGTTGGCGGGTCTGGGAATCGACAACATCAATGTGGATTTGTCAGCGCCGGAAGTACCGATCATGGACGGTAGTGCCGGGCCTTTCGTATTTCTGTTGCAGTCGGCAGGTATCGAAGAACAAAACGCCGCCAAACGATTCATCCGCATCAAGAAAAAGATTCGCGTTGAAGATGGTGACAAGTGGGCAGAATTTGTTCCGTTTGACGGCTTCAAGGTTAATTTCGAGGTGTACTTCAATCACCCGGTATTTAACAAACTTTCACAACAGGCGACTATCGATTTTTCGTCAACGTCATTCCTTAAAGAAGTAAGTCGCGCGCGCACGTTTTGTTTCCTGCGTGACGTGGAAGCTTTGCGCGAACGTAACCTGACACTCGGCGGCAGCATGGACAATGCGATTGTTCTCGATGACTACCGCATCCTTAACGAGGATGGCCTGCGTTACGGCAATGAGTTTGTGATTCACAAGATTCTCGACGCTATCGGCGATATCTATTTGCTGGGCTATTGCGTTATCGGTGAATTCCGCGCTTACAAATCCGGACACGACCTCAATAACAAGTTGTTGCGTGAGATGTTGGTGCAGCAGGCCGCATGGGAAGAGGTCACTTATAGCGACCAAAGAAAAGCGCCCATTTCCTACGCTACGCCGTCTTACGCCTAACTACTGGCGGCTCACTCGCACCGAACATCTATTGACCTCTTTGCCGGTTGCGCGCGCAGCGCTCATCATGACTTCCGTCTCGTAGCGCAATCTTGACGCCCACGCCGAGGAATTGGCGAGAACCACCAATTCGCCGTCATCGTGAATATTCGCTGCGGAAATCGCGGCTCGTTGCTCGGCCGGGAGCGAATTCTGCAAAATAGTGACCAAATCGCCCATATCCCGGGCGTGGCGGACGACATCGCCTAAGCCCCCGGCAGTACTTGCCTTTAGTAGCTCTTCGAGGCTCTTTACCGACATAGAAATGTGACGTAGTTGGCGATTTTTGAGGTCTCCGGGCAACTTTCGGCCCTGTTCGGGAGGCATTTTCTTGTAATGAAAATCGACATTATGCATATTGTGCCCTCGATAAGG
>CAYWYT010000093.1:0-8691 GCA_964462665.1 uncultured Woeseiaceae bacterium
ACACTTGTCCATGAACTGGCGGCAGCCGCAGATCCGGGTGACGCACAGCGCGAGAAGATTCTCGAGACCGCCGGACAGCTGGTTCAGGCGGTGCGTGACAACACCTCCAAGGAGGGCGGAATTGATGCCTTCCTGCAGCAATACGACCTCTCGTCGGAGGAGGGTGTTCTGCTCATGTGTATTGCCGAGGCGTTGCTACGAATTCCCGATGCCGACACGGCCGATAAGCTGATCGCGGACAAGATCACGTCCGCGAAGTGGTCGGATCACCTGGGCGAAAGCGATTCCCTGTTCGTGAATGCGTCGACCTGGGGGTTGATGCTCACGGGGCAATTGCTGAAGTTCGATGACGCGGCAGGAAAAAACCCGCTTAACCTGCTCGGCAAGCTGGCCGGTCGTGCCGGTGAGCCGGTAGTGCGCACTGCAATGCGTCAGGCCATGCGCATCATGGGCCATCAGTTCGTTATGGGCAGAACAATCGACGAGGCGCTAAAGCGCTCGGTCGCGAAGGGCAATCGGGCGTATCGCCATTCTTTTGACATGCTCGGCGAGGCTGCACTGACGGCGGCAGATGCAGATCGGTATTTTGCGTCCTATTTCGAAGCGATCAGCAGCATTGGCGCCGGACCACAAGATGCGCCTGAAGACATTTTCGCGGCGGCCAGTATTTCCGTGAAGTTGTCGGCGCTGCACCCCAAGTACGGCTTCATGCAACACAGCAGGGCCATGCAGGAGTTGGTGCCGCGGGTCTGCGAACTCGCCGAACATGCGAAAGCATCGGGCATTGGCATCACGATCGATGCAGAAGAATCGGAGCGCCTCGAAATTTCTCTGGAAATCTTTAGCCGCGTATACAGTGATGGCGTATTGGGCGATTACGAAGGTCTCGGGCTCGCAGTGCAAACCTATCAGCGCAGAGCCCGCAACGTCGTCAGCTTTCTGCAAGAGCTCGGTGAGGATAAAGGCCGAAGAATTCCGGTACGACTCGTCAAAGGGGCCTATTGGGATACCGAGATTAAGCACGCTCAAGAAGAAGGGCTTGCCAGTTATCCTGTATTCACACGCAAGGCACACACCGATGTGTCGTACCTGGCATGCGCGCGACAGGCACTGTCGGCAGGTGCTGCTTTATACCCGCAGTTCGCAACCCACAATGCACATACGCTGGCTAGCGTTTTACGTTACGCAGGATCACGACGCGACTACGAATTTCAACGCTTGCATGGCATGGGCGAGGAGCTCTACGCCGAAGTAATCGACCCGGAGAAGTATGCGCGGCCGTGTCGTGTTTACGCCCCGGTTGGCAGTCATGAAGACCTGTTGCCGTATTTGGTTCGACGCTTGCTCGAAAATGGCGCAAATACTTCTTTCGTCAATCGCATCGTCGATGAAGCCATCGACGTGAGCGAGATTATTGCGGATCCGATTCTCGCTACGCGAGCGCACGACTGTCAGCCGCACCCGCGCATACAGACGCCAGCAGATATGTTCGGCGCCGAGCGCAGTAATTCCAAGGGTATCAATCTTCCTGATCGAAACGTGACTCAGGTATTGCTGGCAGATATGCAGGCGGCTTGTGCGGCGGTGCATGTCGCTTGCCCGCTGGTGGGTGGCAAGAAATTGTCTGGCGAGGAGGTCCCCTCGCTGAACCCATCGGATACGAGTCAGGTCGTCGGTATCTGTAAACAAGCATCCCCGGAACATGTGGATACTGCCATGGAGCTTGCGAAGAAAGGGCAGGTCGCGTGGGATCGCACACCGGCACACGAGCGCGCGCGTATTCTCAATACTGCTGCTGATCTCTACGAAGAGAACACAGCGGAACTTCTGGCGCTATGCGTGGCGGAGGCGGGCAAGACGATTCCGGACGCGATTTCCGAGCTGCGCGAGGGCGTGGATTTCCTTCGATACTATGCTGCCCAGGCATGTGAGCATTTTGGTGAGGCCCGACAACTTCCCGGTCCGACCGGTGAGCGAAATACCCACGGTCTGCGCGGCCGTGGAATATTTGTCTGCATCAGTCCGTGGAATTTCCCGCTCGCCATTTTCACGGGACAAATCGCTGCAGCTCTTGCCGCAGGCAACGCCGTAATCGCCAAGCCTGCTGAACAAACACCATTGGTCGCATTCCGCGCGATCGAACTTTTGCTAGAGGCCGGCATACCTGCGGATGTCTTGCACTTTCTCCCCGGCGACGGCGCTGAGATCGGTGGACGTGCGGTTGCAGACGCCCGCACCGCCGGCGTTGCGTTTACCGGTTCGACCGAGACTGCGCGGCTGATCAATCGTACGCTGGCGGACAAGGAAGGGCCGATCGCCGTAATGATCGCGGAAACGGGCGGGCAGAACGCGATGTTTGTCGATAGTTCGGCATTGCCGGAGCAGGTTGTTCTCGACAGCGTGTACTCATCGTTCAACAGCGCCGGGCAACGTTGCTCCGCACTGCGCTTGCTTTGCCTGCAGGAAGAAATCGCACCACGCGTGATCGAATTATTGATCGGTCAGATGGATGAATTGGGAATAGGCGACCCATCGGACCTGGGCGTCGATGTCGGTCCGGCAATCGATGATGAGGCCCGCGATCTGCTCTCTGCGCATGTCGAGAGAATGGAGAAAGAGGCGAAAGTTCTGCATCGCAGTGCGCTGCCAGAGGCGACCAAGTCCGGTACGTTCTTCGCACCGACGCTGGTTGAGATTGACGATATTTCGGTTTTGCAACGAGAAGTCTTCGGGCCGGTATTGCACATCCTTCGGTATCGCAGTAAAGACCTCAAGAAGACCATCGATGCAATCAACGCGACCGGCTATGGGCTTACGATGGGATTGCACAGTCGCATAGATTCCCGAGCCAGAAAGATTGCGGAAATGTCCGGCGCCGGAAATTTCTACATCAACCGCAACATGATCGGCGCTGTCGTCGGTGTGCAACCTTTCGGTGGCCGCGGTTTGTCCGGTACGGGACCCAAAGCGGGCGGGCCTTACTACGTGCCGAGGTTTGGAACCGAGTACACGATCAGCAATAATATCTCCGCGGTAGGCGGCAATGCGACGCTGTTATCGCTGGAATCGGAATAGCATGTCTGCGATCAGCGTCTTCGATATTTTCAAGATCGGTATAGGACCGTCCAGTTCGCATACGGGTGGGCCGATGACTGCTGCCTTCGAGTTTTTACAGCAGTTAGCATCGATCGCGAATGAAGTCGCTCACGTTCAGGTTACGCTTTACGGCTCATTAGCTTTCACCGGCAAAGGGCACGGCACCGATACCGCGATCATTCTCGGCCTCATGGGTTACCGGCCCGACAGCATTGACCCGGATGCAGTTGAGGCATTCTTGCGCGCAGTGCATAGCGACAACAAAATTGAAGTCCCGGTTGTTGGCGTGCTGCCTTTTAATCCGACGGATGACCTGATTTTCGATTACGAGGTCGAACTGCCCAGACATACAAACGGCATGCGCTTTGTTGCCTTCGATGCTGACAAGTCGGAGTTATTGAATGAAGAATACTATTCGCTCGGTGGTGGCTTCATCGCTCGTGGCGACGATCCGGAACCGTCATCGCAAGACGGCGAACCAAAGTACAGCTTCGATAGTGGCGACTCTTTGCTGGCAGTCGCGGAAGAAGCCGGGCTCAGTATTGCTGAGCTTATTCTGGAAAATGAAAAGCAGTGGTGTGATGAAGACGAGATTGCACAGCGAATCGACAAGATTTGGGCTGCGATGGAAGCTTGCATCGAAAGAGGGTTGCATACGGAAGGTGTGTTGCCAGGCAACATGTCGGTATTGCGCAGGGCTGCCAAGTTACGGCGTGCCCTGGAGACGCGCAGCGAACCATCGGCTTTGGATGCGCTGGATTGGGTTAACGCATACGCAATAGCAGTTAATGAAGAGAATGCCGCGGGTGGACGCGTAGTTACGTCACCGACCAACGGTGCTGCAGGAATCATTCCTGCAGTGATGATGTACTACAGTCGATTTATTCCCGACGCGTCTACGGCCGGAATCCACAGGTTCCTGCTGACAGCCGGCGCAATCGGTATCTTGTACAAGGTGAATGCGTCCATTTCAGGCGCAGAGATGGGTTGCCAGGGCGAAGTAGGGGTCGCTTGTTCGATGGCCGCTGCAGGACTGGCAGCGGCATTGGGTGGTTCCAACGATCACGTCGAAGAAGCTGCGGAGATCGGGATGGAACACAATCTTGGACTGACTTGCGATCCGATCGGCGGACTGGTGCAAATTCCGTGCATAGAACGTAATGCGATGGGTGCGGTGAAGGCTATTAATGCGGCGCGACTAGCTGCATACGGAGACGGCACCCACAAAGTGACGCTGGACCAGGTCATCGAAACCATGCGGCAAACCGGCTTGGATATGTCGAAGAGTTACAAAGAAACCTCGCAGGGAGGTTTGGCGGTCAATGTCCCGGAATGCTAGTGGGCTAGGCCGTTAGTTTGGGGTAATCGTAGGTAAGTAATTCAGTCTTCGGCGCGGTATGAAGATCCCAGTCATCCTGTTCGAAACCTACTGACACCACACCGGCAGTTGGCAGATTATCAGTCAGGCCCGGCGACAGGTAGTTGGCGAATGTCGTTAGCCCCGGGTTGTGCCCAACGATCACTACGCTAGTAAATTCGGCGTCCTGAGCGACAAGCACATCAATAATATTGTCCAGCGACGCCAGATAAAGGCTGTTCTCTCGCTGCAGGAACTCACGCGGATAGCCGATTTCCTGAGCAATAATCTTGGCCGTCGTCCAGGCGCGAGTTGCGGGGCTGGACAGGATTAGAGACGGTCGAATTCCGGCCGCGACAATTCTCTTGCCCATCATAGGCGCGTCATGCTCGCCGCGTTTGTTCAAGGGGCGCTCACGATCGCTTAGCTTGCTGTCTTCCCAGCTCGATTTAGCGTGCCGGACGAGGGTTAGTATCTTCATTGTCGTTTTGTTTACATTAGACCTGTTTGCAGGCGTGCTTCATCAGACATCATCGACTGGTTCCAGGGTGGATCAAAAACCAGTTCGACAGCGACATCAGAAATCGTAGGTATGACCGCTATTTTCTCTTGAGCATCTTGTACCAGAATTTCGCCCATTCCGCAGCCCGGCGCGGTCAATGTCATGTCGACACGAACCGATCGCTCGCCATTACCCAGCGCATTGATATCGCAACGATATATAAGCCCCAGGTCAACAATATTGACCGGGATCTCAGGATCGTAACAAGTTTTGAGCTGCGCCCAGATTACAGCTTCAATATCAGCATCGGACGCGTTCTCCGGTACGGCCGGCGGCGGTACCGGTTCTTTGCCGAGCGCATCCGCGTCACTACCGGCGATCCGGAACAAATTTCCCTCGACATAAATCGTGAAGCTGCCGCCGAGTGATTGAGTGATAAACCCGGCTGTGCCTTCTCGCAGCAGCAGTTCTTCACCCGCCGGAATAATGACAGCTTTAACATCGCGCTCAAGCGCAAAAGCTTCGTTGGTATGCCCGAACATGAACTGCGTTACTCCGTAGTGACAGGCGTCGCCTGTTGTTGAATGGCAGAACTTAATGCCTGCCACGCCAAGGTCGCGCACTTTACGCGTGCAGGAAATTCACGCACACCGTCCAGTGCACGAATCTTCCCAAGGTCTATCGGCTCGAGCTCTGCCGGCTTCGCAGCCGTGAGATGCCTGGTGACGGCCTGAACATAGTCCTGTGCCGTATCGACAGTTGTGCCGATCACGATATCCGTTAACAGCGATGCCGAAGCGACGGAAATTGCACAGCCTGATCCTTCGAAAGAAACATCTGCGATAACAGCGTTCTCGTCCAGCCGCAGATACAGGCGGAGTTTGTCTCCACACAGCGGGTTGATGCCCTCGGCGGTATGTGTGGCGTCGGCAAGTTTGCCAAAGTGTCTCGGGCTGCGTGAGTGATCGAGAATGAGTTCGCGATACAGGTCGCGCAGTTCATCTTTGTTTTGGATGTTCACGGCGTTCATGAAAATATTTGCTTCGCCTTGGCAAGACCAGCGACCAGACGATCAATGTCATCAGTGTTGTTATACAAGCCCAACGACGCACGAGTAGTGCCGGGTATACCGAAATGTTGCATCACTGGCATGGCGCAATGATGCCCGGTGCGCACGGCGATACCCTGGTGATCGAGAATTGTTCCGAGATCGTGTGGGTGAATATCGTCGAGCATGAATGATTGGACGCTCGCCTTGTTTTCGGCTGTGCCGATTAGTCGAATGCCGTCGACCTTCGCGAGTTCGCGCATCATGTAGGCGAGTAATTTGGACTCGTGGGCTGCCACATTAGGCATTCCGATTGCCCGCAAATAGTCGACCGCTGCGCCAAGTCCGATAACGCCGGATATATTTGGCGTACCGGCTTCAAACTTATATGGCAACTCGTTATAGGTGGTCCCATTGAAGGACACTTCGAGAATCATGTCACCGCCGCCCTGGTATGGAGGCATCGCTTCGAAAAGTGCTTCGCGACCGTACAGAACACCCGTTCCTGTCGGTCCAAACATTTTGTGGCCCGAAAAAGCGTAAAAGTCGCAACCAAGATCCTGCACATCTATTGCCATGTGCGGCACACCTTGTGCTCCATCGAGCAGTACCGGCACGTCTAACGCATGGCAATGAGTGATAATTTCCTTAACTGGATTGACGGTGCCCAAGGCGTTGGAGACGTGCGCGATAGCGACGAAACGCACCGTCTCGTCAAGCAAGCCAAGCATCGCCACTAAGTCCAGTTGACCGAGGTCATCTATCGGCGCAACGATTAACTCCGCGCCTGTTTGTTCACAAACCATTTGCCAGGGAACGATGTTCGAGTGATGTTCAAGGTGCGTAATCAGGATTTTGTCGCCGACGTTGAGCATTGGCCGGCAGTAACTTTGCGCTACCAGATTGACAGATTCCGTCGTGCCACTGGTTAAGACCACTTCGCTGCGACTGGCAGCATTAATGAAACTCTGGATCTTGTCGCGCGCACCTTCGTACGCATCGGTTGCGCGATGACTGAGCGTGTGGACGCCACGATGTACATTGGCGTGATCGTGTTTTTGGTATTCGGCAACGGCATCTATTACGGATTGTGGCGCTTGCGATGATGCCGCGCTGTCGAGAAAAACGAGGGGATATCCGTTGATGTCCTGCTGCAGAGCCGGGAAGTCCTGACGACAGTTTTCGATTGAGATGTCCGGTGTTGATTCAACTTGCACTTGAGTCATTGCGAGACTCCTGTGATTAAACGGGCCAGTCGCTCCGCAACCTGGTTGCTGATCGTTTCCTGAATTGCCAGGATCGGGGACAAGTCGACGATCTTCTGTGCGAAGGCGCGCGTTAATAGCTGTCGCGCAACCGAGCTATCGATGCCGCGAGTCTGCAGGTAAAAGAGGGCGGATTCGTCCAGCTGGCCGACGGTCGTACCGTGGCTGCATTTAACATCGTCGGCATAAATCTCCAGCTCAGGCTTGGCGTCGATTTCCGAGCGTTCAGATAGCAACAAGTTATGGTTTGCCTGGTTGGCGTCTGTGCCGTCGGCGCCAGCATGCACTACCGCCTTACCGTTCCATACGCAGCGTGCATTGCCGGACATTATGCCGCGGTACTCCTGCTCAGAGCGAGCCGGGCCGACACGGTGATCGACGCGCGTGTGATTGTCGATGTGTTGTTGCTCATCGGCGAGATAGAGGCCGCAAAATGAAGCGATGGCATCGCTACCGTTAATTTGAATATCCAGATCGTTGCGCACCAGATCGCCGCCGAAATCAAACGCAGCATGATGAAACTGGCTGCGCTCACTCAGGTTCACGTGTAGTCGTCCGGTTTGGCTGTGTGCAGTATCGCGGTCCTGCACGCGCACATAATCGATGCGCGCATCGGCCGCCAAAAGGATATCAATGACGCTGTTTGCATAGTGAGCGGCGGCGCCCGATGACGCGTGGTACTCGACAACGCTTGCGTGACCATGTTCGGCAACGTCAATTGCGACGCGCGCCTGGCTGACGCCAACGTCTGCTTCTGCGCTGTCAATGTGCAAAATGCCGATCGGTCGCTGTAACGCGAAATCTGCAGATATCTTTATCGAGAGACCGTCGCGCAGCAGAGCGACGTTCAAATCCATAAGAGGAGCATCGAATGCCGGGGAGGCGTTGTGCTCGGACAGCAATCCGATCTCAAGGCCGGTCTTTTGCAAGGCGGCAACCGAGTCTGCATCGATACTGCCATTGCGAATGATGAGCCAATCCACATCAAATAAGGCGGTCACAGATTCGACCTTGGCGTCGGCAACTGGCGCAACAACTGCGCCTCCTGCGAGCCACTCGTTGCTGATCCTGATCACGGCGTCGAGGTCGGTGTATTTCCAGTCCTCGTCCTTGATGCTCGGCAGTCCTTTCTGATCGAGCTGCTGCAGCGCCGCGTCGCGAGCAGCCGCGAGGCCGTCGTTGGGCATCTTGTCAACTACGGCACGAACAGCATCGATAGCGAGCTGTGTTTTCATCCGTTTACAGCCTCTTTAAGCCAGTCGTAGCCTTTCTCTTCCAATTCGAGCGCTAGTGACTTGTCACCCGAGCGTACGATTCGCCCACCGGACAGGACGTGCACGAAGTCCGGTTCGATGTAGTCGAGCAGGCGCTGATAATGGGTGACAAGGATGATTGCCCGGTCGGGGTGGCGCAGGGCGTTAAT